>JBKJKB010000258.1:0-6928 GCA_046597675.1 Gemmatimonadaceae bacterium | reverse complement strand
CGCACAAAGAGCGCGGCGATCGCCATCGGCTCGCGATCTGGGGAGTTGTCTGGGATTTTTCGCCGGCGGCATCGCTCGCTCTCGATTACCAGGAGATGGTGCGGCGGCACGGATCACCGAGCCCGCGAGACGGGACTGCATTCCTTCACCTCGTTGCCCGTTTCTGACCTGTCACGCTGACGCGGCGGGCGATCATGTTTTTTTCGTGACAATCTCGTTACGCCCGTTCGCCCCGTTTTTTTTTGGCGCCTCTATCTTTTCCCCACGCTCACGCGCTTGCATGACCGCTAGAAAATTCACAATGTCCTCAGGAGACAGCGAATGTCGCGTCGCTTCCTAGCCGCGCTGGCCTTGGCCGCGTTGGCATGTACATCCTCGGATACCAAGGACGGCGAGTCAGCGTCGGACTCGCGCTCCGGATCGGTGGATCTCACGGGCGCGGGCGCGACGTTCCCGTACCCGCTCTATTCCAAGTGGTTCTCGGATTACGCGACTGCGACAGGCGTCCGCATCAACTACCAGTCCATTGGATCGGGCGGCGGCATCCGGCAGCTCTCCGAGGGAACGGTCGACTTTGGCGCAACCGACGGGCCGATGACCGACGAAGAGCTCGGCAAAGCCAAGGGCGGCGCGATCATGCACTTCCCCACCGTGCTCGGCGCGGTAGCGATCGCCTACAATCTTCCGAACTTCCAGGGTGAGCTGCGTCTCTCCGGCCCTGTCATTGCGCAGATTTTCCTCGGGACCATCAAGAAGTGGAACGACCCGAAGATCGTCGCACTCAATCCGGGTGCGACCGTGCCCGGCAGCGACATACTGGTCGTTCACCGGTCTGACGGGAGTGGCACGACGTATGTGTTCACCGACTACCTCTCCGCGGTCAGTCCGGAATGGGCGCGTGGCCCCAGTCGCGGGAAGGACGTGGCGTGGCCTACGGGACTCGGCGGAAAGGGGAACGAAGGCGTTGCGGGTCAGATCAAGCAGATTCCCGGTGCGGTCGGGTACGTCGAGCTCGCATACGCCAAGCAAAACAATCTTCCGGTAGCATCTGTTCAGAACTCCGCGGGAGCCTTCGTGGCGCCAAGCATCGAAGCCGTCACGGCCGCGGCGGCCGGAGTCAGCGCGCGACTCCCGTCCAATACGGACTACCGCATTTCGATCGTGAATAGCCCGGGTGCCGGATCGTATCCGATCTCGTCGTTTACGTGGCTGCTGCTTTACCAGCAGCAGGCGGATTCGGTAAAATCTCGCAAGCTCGTCGATTTCCTGCGCTGGGCGTTGACCGAAGGTGAGAAGCAGGCTGCAGCCCTCGACTATGCGCCCTTGCCGGCCGCGATGGCGGACCGGCTGGTGCAGCGCCTCGATTCGATCCGCGTAGCGCCCAGCGGTGGCTGATACGGTCGCGCCCGCCGGCGCGACCGGAGGGATCGGCAGCAGGCGGCGGGCGGCGATCATGGCAGGGGTCGCTCCAGGCGACCGCGCATACCAGTTTATCACCACCGCCTTCGCGCTGGTCATTCCCGCGCTGCTCGTACTCATCGCGGTCGCGATCGGCGTAGCGGCGTGGCCGGCGTTTTCCGCAGCCGGTTTCTCGTTCATCACCAGCAGCGAGTGGAACGTGCAGGCGGGAAAGTTTGGTGCCGCGCCCGCCATCTACGGTACGCTCGTGTCTTCGCTCATCGCGCTCGTGCTCGCGACGCCGCTGGCCGTGGGTGTCGCGATCTTCCTCTCGGAGATCGCACCGAAATGGTTGCGGCAGCCGGTCGCATTTCTCGTCGATCTGTTGGCGGCAATTCCAAGCGTGGTGTACGGGCTCTGGGGAATTTTCTTCCTCGTCCCGATGCTGCGCGAGCACGTCGTTCCCTTCTTTCGTGACACGCTGCACCTCGGAAACACGCCGCTCTTCAGCGGGCCCGCGTATGGGCCAAGTATGCTCGCCGCGGGAGTCATCCTCGCCATCATGGCGCTGCCGTACATCTCCGCGGTGACGCGTGAGGTGCTGCTGGCCGTTCCCCGCTCGCAGCGCGATGCGGCACTGGCGCTCGGCGCCACGAGGTGGGAGATGATCTGGGACGCCGTGATCCCGTACGCGCGCTCCGGAATCATCGGCGGAGTCATCCTGGGCCTCGGCCGCGCGCTCGGCGAGACGATGGCGGTGACGATGGTGATCGGAAACCGGCCGGAGATCTCCGCGTCGCTGCTGGCGCCGGGCTATACCATGGCTTCGCTGATCGCCAATGAATTCACGGAAGCCACGAGCGACTTGCACCTGTCCGCGTTGATGGCTGTCGGTGCCGTGCTGTTCGTGATAACGCTGATCGTCAACGGTATCGCGCGCTGGCTCGTCTGGCGCGTCGCACGCGGGCCACGGCCGTGAGCACTCTTCGACGCCGAAAGGCGGGCAACATCGTGATGCTCGCGCTCACATACGTGGCGGCTGTGCTCGCCACGCTCCCGCTGCTCTTCATTCTCTTCCATCTCCTGCAGAAGGGCGCGAGCTCGCTCACGCCCGACTTCTTCACCAACATGCCGCGGCCGGTCGGCGAAGCCGGGGGCGGGATGTCCAACGCGATCGTCGGCACGCTGATACTGATCGGCATCGCGTGCGTCATCGGACTCCCCATAGGTATCGGCGCCGGGCTGTATCTCGCGGAGAAGCGCGTGGGCGCGCTGGCAATGACCGTACGCTTCCTGTCGGACGTGCTCAACGGTCTCCCGTCCATCGTGCTGGGAATCTTCGCATGGCAATTTCTGGTGCGCCCGTTCGGGAGATTCTCCGCCCTCGCCGGAGGGATCGCGCTCGGCGCGATGATGATCCCATTGGTAACGCGCACCACGGAAGAGATGATCCGCCTCGTCCCGAACTCCCTGCGCGAAGCGGCGCTGGCGCTGGGCTACCCGCGGTGGCGAACGTCGGTGAGCGTGATCCTCCGGACTGCCATGCCCGGGATCGTGACGGGCGCGCTGGTGGCCGTCGCGCGCATCGCGGGCGAGACCGCGCCGCTTCTGTTCACCGCCTTCGGGAACCAATTCTGGTCCACCGCTCTTGACGAGCCCATCGCGGCGCTTCCGCTCCAGATCTTTGCCTACGCCATCAGTCCCTACGACGAATGGCACGCGCAGGCGTGGGCCGGCGCGCTCGTGCTGATCGTCATCGTTCTCATCATCAGCCTCGCGGCCCGTCACGCTACCCGCGCTCGATTTGGCTCAGCTACAGATTGATCCCGCGGTGATCCAGGCGCCGGACGACCACGCGCCCGGCAAGCCGTGCCTCACGACGCGCGATTTGAGCGCGTTCTTCGGGCAGGCGCGCGTCGTGTCGAACGTGACCATCGATTTCCACGACCGGGAAGTCACCGCGATCATCGGGCCTTCCGGATGCGGCAAGTCCACGATGCTCCGCTGCCTCAACCGGATGCACGAGACGATACCCGGCGCCACGGCTACCGGGACGGTGACGCTCGACGGGACGGACATCTACGCGCCCGGCGCCGATCCCATCGCCGTAAGGCGGCACGTGGGGATGGTGTTCCAGAGGCCGACGCCTTTTCCGACGATGTCGATCCGCGACAACGTCACCGCCGGGCTCAAGATCCTCGGGCGGCACGCTCCGCGCGGCCGGGACGCCGAGGACATCGTCGAAGGTGCGCTCCGGCACGCGGCGCTCTGGGAAGAAGTGAAGGACCGCCTGGGCGAGAGCGCCATCGCGCTTTCGGGAGGGCAGCAGCAGCGGCTGTGTATCGCGCGCGCGCTGGCGATCCGCCCACGCGTAATTCTGCTGGACGAGCCGACAGCCTCGCTCGACCCGCTGAGCGCGCAGAAAGTCGAGGAGCTCGTATACCAGCTCAAGCAGGACATCGCCGTGGTGATCGTAACGCACAACATGCAGCAGGCGGCCCGCGTGTCCGACAGGACCGCGTTTCTGCTCATGGGGGACCTCATCGAGGCTGCGCCGACCAACACCCTGTTCACGGCCCCAAGTGACTCCCGCACCGAAGCTTACATCACCGGGAGATTTGGATGACCGGCTCGGCCGTCGCCGCCAGGGACTTCTCCTTCTGGTACGGGAAAAAGCAGGCGCTGCACGAAGTCAACGTCACGATGCCTGAGCGCTCCATCACGGCGCTGATCGGGCCGTCGGGATGCGGGAAATCCACTTTCCTGCGCTCGATCAACCGGATGAACGACACGATCCCGGGTGCGCGCCACGAAGGCAGCGTTCTGCTCGGAGGCAAGGACGTGTACGCTCCGGGAATGGACGTGGTGCACCTGCGGCACCGCGTGGGAATGGTCTTCCAGAGGTGGAACCCTTTCCCGAAGTCGATCTACGACAACGTCGCTTACGGCCCGCGCATCAACCTGGGGCTGCGCGGGCGCGAGCTCGACGACGTGGTGGAACGTTCGCTGCGGCGCGCTGCGCTGTGGGATGAAGTGAAGGACAGGCTCCGCCAGAGCGCATTGAGCTTGTCCGGCGGGCAACAGCAGCGCCTGTGCATCGCCCGCGCGCTGGCGAACCAGCCCGAGGTCCTTCTGCTGGACGAGCCCGCGAGCGCGCTCGATCCTGGCGCGACGCAGAAAATCGAGCAGCTCCTGTTCGAGCTGAAATCAGAGCTGGCAATTGTGATAGTGACCCATAACCTTCAGCAGGCGGGGCGCGTGTCCGATTACACGGCATTTTTCTATCTTGGACGTCTGGTCGAGTGCGACGCGACGGGACAGCTCTTCACCAGCCCGCGCGAGCGGCAGACCGAAGAGTACATCACCGGGAGGTTCGGATGACGGCGGGGATCGAGCCCAGCGGAGGATTCCGCCATTTTCACGACCAGCTCGCGGAGCTCAAGCAACGGCTGCTCGACATGTCCGAAAAGGCCGAGCACCTCGTCGAGCTCGCGGTCAGCGCCCTGCTGACGCGCGACCGGGGCAAGGCGGAGCTCGTCGTCGGCGGCGACAAGGACCTGAACGCTCTGGAGATAGAGATCGAGCAGCGCGCCATCGCGCTGCTGGCGCTGCAGCAGCCGATGGCGAAAGACCTGCGGTTCATCATCGGGACGATCAAGATCTCTAGCCACCTGGAGCGCGTCGGCGATCACGCCGTCAACATCGCCGAGTCGTCGCTCCGGCTCATAGAGTCGAACACGACGGTCATTCCCGGTCCCGAGCTCGAGGATATGGCTCGACGCGCCCGGTCGATGCTGAGCGATGCGCTCGATGCCTTCATCCAGGCGAACGGCGCGCTCGGCCGCGAAGTCTGCCGCGCGGACGACGCCGTGGACTCGCTGCACAACTCGGTCTTCCGGATCCTGCTGACGCACATGATGGCCGACGCCCGGATGATCACTCCGTCGCTCGAGCTCCTGCTGGTGAGCCGTAACCTCGAGCGTGTCGCCGACCTCGCGACCAACATCAGCGAGGACGCGGTATACCTTGCCGAGGGCAAGCAGATCAAACACCACTTCGAGGACTAGCGGCTCGACTGCGCGCGTGGCCCCGACCGTGCGCCATCCGGTAAGCTGATGAGTGCTCACGACATGAGAGCCCTGCCCGCGAAGTTGCGTGTCTCCGGAAAGCCGGATGGCGTGGCGCGCATCGCGGCCATAGACATCGGATCCAATTCCATCCGCCAGATAGTGGCCGACGTCGGAGCAGATGGCACGATCCGCGTCGTGGACGAGATGAAAGCCGCGCCCCGGCTCGGCGCGGGTACGCGCGAAACACGGCGCATCGACGAAAGCAGAATGCGTGATGCGCTGGAGGTAGTCGGGCGCATGACGACGCTCGCTCGTCAGCTCGGCGCCGAGCGCGTCGAAGCCGTCGCCACGAGTGCCGTGCGTGACACGAGCAACGGCCAGCTTTTTCTCGACCTCATTCGCGAGGAGAGCGGCCTCGCAGTTCGAATCCTCGACGGCGAGGACGAGGCACGGCTGAGCTTCCGCAGCGCGCTGGCGCACTTCGAGCTGGGCAAGGGTCGCGCGGTCGTGCTCGACATCGGCGGCGGCTCGCTGGAGATCGCGCTGAGCGCGGATGGTCTGCTGGAGCGGCTGATCTCGCTGCCTCTGGGCGCGTTGCGCCTGACTGAGGAGTTTCTGCCGGGAAAGATCAAGCGATCACGCGTCAGGAAGCTGCGCCGCGCGGTCCGCCGGGTGCTCGCCCGCAAGCTGCCCGTCCGCAACTGGCGCGGGGCCATGGTCATCGGATCCGGCGGAACATGCACCAACATCGGGGAGATGTATCTCGCCCGCCGTGGTCTGCACATGGCTCAGACAGTACAGGGCACCAAGGTCCCGTGCGCGGAGATCGAGCGGATCCTCGACGCGCTGGTGGACCTCCCGGACGAGGAGCGGGCCAAAGTGCCGGGACTCAATCCCGCGCGAACCGACATCATCATCGCCGGCATCTGCGTCATCGTCGAAGTGCTCGAGCGGCTCGACTCGCAGGAGCTGACAGTGTCGAGCTACGGTATCCGCGAGGGGCTTCTGCTGGAGACGGCTCGCGTGCGGCCCACGGTCGCGGATCCCGGAGAGTCGAGACGGCGATCAGCAACGCAGCTCGCCGAGCGTTCTCATTATGAAGAGCTGCATTCGAAGCACGTGCAAAAGCTGTCGCTGCAGATCTTCGATCAGATCGGAGAACGCCTCGGCTGCGAGCCGGGTGAGCGCGCTCTGCTATCGGATGCCGCGCTGCTGCACGACATCGGCTACCACATCAATTACGAAGACCACCACAAGCATTCATACCACCTGATCAGCCACGCCGAGCTGCTGGGGATGTCGCCGGTGGAGCAGGTGATCGTCGCCAACGTCGCGCGCTATCATCGCGGACCGCGGCCGAAGAAGAAGCACCGCAACTATTCCGGGCTCGACAGTGGATCGCGGCAGGTGGTGAAGCGGTTATCGGGCATCCTTCGCGTGGCCGACGGGTACGATCGTGG
>JBKJKB010000362.1:0-3459 GCA_046597675.1 Gemmatimonadaceae bacterium | reverse complement strand
TAGCACGGCCCAATCCACCTGGCCCCGGCGGGCAAACTCGCCGCGAATGACATTGTGAGGTTTGGGGCCCTCACCCCAGAGCTGCGGCACGGTACAACCTCGAGCGAGCAGTGCCTGGACAATGTTGGCCGGCAGCTCGCGGAATGCCGACGGACTGAGACGCAACGTTGCTGAATCGGCGGCACGCCATGCATCGGGTGTTGGAACGGCATTGCCACTGCCGACCGCGGTACCCGCCGAAATCGTCTGAGCGTCCCCGGTGCGCTCCGGGGCTGACTTGGCGCAAGCCAACGCGAACAGGATCCCTACGATGAGGCCGGATATGGCGAACGGGACCTGGTTGCCGGACATCAGCCCACTGCAGCCATGCCGCGCGCCTTCTGCACCAGCGCCGGAAATACCTCGGCCACTCTACGCACGCATTCATCGGTCGTAAGACAGCCGAGACTCATTCGAACGGCGGCGCCCGCGAGCTCGGGCCGCACGCCCATCGCCTTGAGCACGTGCGAGCCGGACACGCTACCGCTCTGACAGGCCGAGCCGCCCGACGCAGCCACTCCCTTGAGATCGAGCGCCATCAGCAGCGACTCGCTCTCGGTGCCGGGAATCGAAATGCTGAGAATGTTCGGCGCGCGCGGACAGTCGCGGCCGTGGACGACGGCGTCAGGCACGCGCTCGAGAATTGCGCGCTCCAACTCGTCGCGGAGCCGGCGAAGTCGTTCTCCTTCGGTAAGTCTCTCCGTCACCAACAGCTCCGCCGCGCGAGCGAGGCCCACCGCAGCCGCGACGTTCTCGGTGCCCGGACGCCGGCCGCGATCCTGCGAGCCGCCGTACATCAGAGGCTCCAGCGGCGTCCCGCGGCGAATAAAGAGCGCGCCGATTCCTTTCGGCGCGCAGATCTTGTGGCCGGATATGGACAGCACGTCGAAGCGCTGCTTCGAGGCGTCGATCTCCACCTTGCCGAAGGCCTGCACCGCATCGGTGTGAAAGACCGCCCCGGCCTCCTTCGCAAGAGCGGCGATCTCCGGAACCGGCTGAATCACTCCGGTCTCGTTGTTGACCCAGATCACGGAGCAGAGTCCGACATCCTCTCGTAGCGCCTCACGCGCGGATGAGCTCTGCACGCAGCCGTCGCCGGAGACGTCGAGCATCCGCACCTCGCCCCCCTCGCTCTCCACCTGATGTACCGCGCCCAGCACGGCCTTGTGCTCGATCGGCGTGCTGACGCATACGGAGCGCCCCTTCTTGTGCATCGCGCGCCAGATCCCGAGCACCGCCATGTTGTCGGCTTCGGTCCCGCCCGATGTGAAGCAGATCTCGTCGGTCTTTGCGCCGAGCGTGCGCGCCAGGCGCTCGCGCGCTTCATCGAGCGCGGCGCGTGCCTCGCGCCCCCACCGGTGCGTGCTGGACGGGTTGCCGAAGCGCACGGCCAAAAATGGGCGCATGGCATCCATCACCTCGTCGCGCACGGGAGTGGTGGCGGCGTGGTCGAGATAAATAGGATCAGGACTGCTCGCGGGCATCCGTGAAACTTACGATGTTTGGCCCAATCTTACCCGTGAGCGGAGCGCTCTTTGAGAACTATCAATGTCGCGTTGGCCGGCTTTCTTGCCCTCGGCTGCGGCCATCCGCGACTTGTCGAACGTCGAGCTGCACGGAACCGGCCATCTTTTCTGGCCGGCACAGCGGCTCTAAATCGCCCTACAGATTACCCGCAGCGGGCGCGGCGCTGGCGTTGACTGGTACTCACAAGTGTGTATACTTAAGTGCTTACCAGCGTGCTTACGCAACCCCCGAACTCTGAGAGGGGAATCCTGTGGTCAAGACCGTGACAGTGCGCCAGGCAGGGAACTCGGCAGCCGCGACCATTCCTCGAGAAATGCTCGAACGCCTCCACATCGGGATCGGCGACACCGTCTTCGCCATCGAGACCGAGAATGGTGTGCTCCTCACTCCCTACGATCCTGTAGTCGAGCGCGGCGTGCGTGCGTACGAGCGCGTCGCGAAGCGCTTCAGAGGAGCGTTGCGGGAGCTGGCGAAATAAGGCGCGCGACCGGCTAGTCCATATGGAAGAACCGGCGTGGGTGCCACGAATCGTGGTTGACCACGCTCATTTCTCGCAGGTAGTGGAACACGGTGGGTCACAGGGCGTGCGGCATGAAAACGCGCTCGAATCCGCACTCGCGCGCCCCGTGAACCGCTATCACTACGCGAGACAAACGGGTTTCGCGGAGTTGGCTGCCGCGTATGCGTACGCGATCGCGCGTTCGCATCCCTTCGCCGACGCCAACAAACGCACGGCGTTCGTCACCGCGGCGGTCTTCCTGGAGCTGAACGGGTTCGAGATCGTGTGCGACGAGCGCGAAGTCATCGACACGATGCTCGCGGCTGCATCGGGCCCGTTGCCGGAGCCGGCGTTAGCGGGGTGGTTCGGATCGGTTATGCGGCCCTTCAGCCGCTGAACATCTCTCCGCGCGCTTCCCATAGCTTGGGGAAAAATCTCTGGCTCACCGTCTTCGCGAGATAACGCGCGCCGAGGGTCCCGCCTGTGCCGCCCGTGCCCGGCCCGATCACCCGCTCGACGAGCTGCACGTGCTTGAACCGCCACTCGGCGAACCGCTGCTCGTACTCGAGAAACGCTTCGGCGAGGAAGAACAGCGTCGTCGGGCCGGGACCGACGTAGAGCTGCTTGACGTCGGTGCCCTCGTGCTCGATGAGGGCCATCAGGAGATCCTGCAGCGTCGGCCGGTCGAGGTACTTCTGGACGAGCGGCGGAATGGGACCGTGCGCTTCGAGCGCCGCAAGGAAATGCTGGTCGCGCAAGCCGGACGCGGCTTCGATGGCGCGGAACTGGACGCTCTGCGATCCGCTCGAGCTGCCGAGGAAGGTGCGAAACTCGAGGAAGTGCTGCGGCGGGAGCAGCTCCAACGACGAGAGCTGGCTGGAAACAATCCGCATCATCGCGTTCAGCCGCCCCACGTGCCAGAGCGCGCGCTGCGCGTCGAACTTCTCCAGTGAAGTCACCGCGGCATCGAGCTCGTGCAGGATGACCTTGAACCAGAGCTCGCTCGCCTGGTGGACGATGATGAAGAGCAGCTCGTCCGGGTGCACGGGCCGGGAGCGCGGCCGCTGGAGCGAGAGCAGCTCGTCCAGCGCCAGGTAGGATGGGTAGCTTAGCTCGTCGGGTTTCGCTTCGCTCAAAAGGTGGCTACCTCGAGCGCGCCGATGTCGTCCACCCGCATCGTCTCGGTGGTAAAGAACGGCTCGCCGTAGCGGCACCGGATCATCGAGCCGTAGTGCGCCGCGTGGTGGCGGACGATGTCGAGCAGCGGGTCGCCGTTGGGGTACACCTCGCCCGCCTGCGTCACGCCCTCGAACTGCGAGTCGTAGCAGCGAATGGCCTCGAGCTTTCGCTCGAACTCGTCGGTGATGTCCACCACGAATGTCGGTTTCTCAAAA
>JBKJKB010000333.1:0-4662 GCA_046597675.1 Gemmatimonadaceae bacterium | reverse complement strand
CGCTTTGGCTCGGACGAGACGGCGTCCTTCGCCTCGGTCGCCCGGCGCGCTTCGAGCTCGGCCTCGGTCAGGCGCGGCTTGTCGTGGATCCCGTCCTGAACGTCGCGCGTGGCGTCGCCGATGCTCTTCTTGAACTCGCGGATCCCCTTCCCCATCGAGCCGGCGATCTCCGGGATTCTCTTCGCCCCGAACAGCAGCAGGACGATGAGCATGATCAACAGGATCTCTGGCATGCCTAAGTTGCCGAACATAAACCCCCCTAGAAAAGCGAGCGAGCCACGAGGTACGCGATGAGCACCCCGACGAGACTCAGCAGAGACACGTCGAGCGCAACCGGCCCGAGCGCAAACTTAAGAATAATCAAATCCAAGGTCACAGGTCCGAACGACGGAGTCACCCCTGTCGTGAAAAACTCCTTCGCCGCGCCGGCAGGTAGAAATATGCGCGCGGCCTGCGTCAGCGCGCCTCCCACTATGAACCCGATCGCGAGCGTGATCGCGTAAAAACCGGGGCGCTTGCTCGATGCTCCACGCGGCGCCATCAGGCGTGCCGCTCCATCACGTACGAGATCGCGCTCCTGAGCGCGTCAGTGGCTTCGCTCGCGGGGACACCGGCAAGCGCTTCTTCGGCTTTCAAGGCGTGTTCGTCTCCGCGCGCTCTCGCGTAATCCAAACCTCCCTCCTCGGCTACAATCTCAATGATCCTGGCGACGGCTGCATCCTCCGGCTCATTGGCCGCAAAGAATGCATCGACTTCAGCCCGCGCAGAAGCGCCCATCGTTCGCAGCGCCGCGATCAGCGGAAGCGTGACCTTGTGCTCCCGCAAATCCAGGCCAGTCGGCTTTCCCGTCGTTTCCTCTTCTTCAGTGTAGTCGAGCATGTCGTCCGCGATCTGGAACGCCATGCCCATCGCTTCGCCGTACCGGGCCAGTGCCGCGCGGTGAGCATTCGCACCACACAGCGCTCCGACCTCGCACGCCGCCGACATCAGCGATGCCGTCTTCGCGCGAATCAGAAGATTGTAGTCTTCCTCGGAAAATGCGAGCGGATCGTTCAGAGCCAGCTGCCGCATCTCGCCAAGCGTCATGTCGTTCGACGCCTTGGCGAGCACTCCGAGCGCATCGAGGTCCTTGAGCCGGACGAGCTCCAGCAGCGCGCGCGAGTAGAGGAAGTCGCCCATGATCACCGATATCTGGTGACTGAAGAGGGCGTTCACCGTCGGCATTCCGCGACGCAGTACCGAATGGTCCACCGAATCATCGTGCACGAGCGTCGCGAGATGGATGATCTCTACGACTGCGCCGAACGTGGCCGCGCGCGGGCTTGGTTCGCTCTCCACCTGGCTGGCGAGCAGGGCGAGCGTAGGCCGGAACATCTTCCCCTTCATTCCCATGAGATGACGGCTGACCTCGCCGATCAGGGGAGTATCCGTCACGACGATACGCACCATCTCGTCGGATACCTGATCCAGGCCCGCGCGCACCGGGCTCTGTATCTTCGCGAGCGGCGCGGTCATCGGCGAGCGCGTCCGGATGGTCGCCGTCATTTCGCGCTCTGCGTCACCGCGGTGAGCCGGTTACCGACGTCCCGGAAGCCGATGTCCACCGCGAGCACGCGCTGGTAATAAGTCGTGGCCTCCTGCGACTTCCCCAGAGCTTCAGCGGAAACCCCCAGCAGGTAGAGCACGCCCGCAAGCTTGTCGTCGTCCAGACCGGGCTCGGCGAGCGCGCGCGTGAGAACGGTGGTGGCCACCTCGTACTGTTTCTTGTCCACGAAGCACATGCCGAGCGCTTCGTACGTCGGTGCCTTCTTCAGCGTCCCGCGCAGAGCTTTCTGGAATTCACCGATGGCTTCTTCGACCAGCCCCATCTCCTTGAAAGCGATACCCAGGTCGTAATGGGCAGCGGAGTCGTCGTCGTCGATGTTTGCGGCGACGCCTGCCTTGAAGCGCTGCAGCATCTCTCCGAAATCGGCCTGCTCGTCGATCGGCGGGGGCACGATTCCCTCGGCGACCATGCGGGTCGTTTTCGGCTTCTCTTCCGCGCGCAGCCAGTCCCCGAGATCCAGGAAGTCGTCATCGCTGCCAGCCGCTGGCACCACCGCCTCGACCGGCGCGGGCGGCGGGACCTCGACCAGTGCCGTGGGCTCCAGTTCGAGCAGGGGCGCTCCGGCGTCTGCCTCGGAGTCCGGCGTGTCGGCAAACCAGTCTTCGTCGGTGGACGCATCCTCGCCTTCGGCATCCATCACCGGCAGATCGGCCAGCGCACGGGCAGCGGCCTCGCGCTCTCGCGACTCATCTGCTGGGGGCGGCAGCTGGATCGCGGCAAACTCGAGTGGTGTGAGCGGGCGGTCGCGCTTGGCCGGCTTCTCCTCGGTGAGGGAGGTCAGCTCCAAACCGTCCACCGGAGCCGGCTCCGGCGCCGGAGCGCCATCGGAATCCGAATCGACGTCGAGAAAGACCAGCTCGTTCGTCCGCCGCCGCGTGGAGCCGGTCGAGCGTCGTGGCTCGACCGTGGGATTGAGTGCCTTCAGTCGCTCCACGGTCGCCGCAGCTTCGTCATGCCGGCCTTCCGCATCGAGCTGCTCGTGCAGGACCTGGAGCTGCTCGAACGCCTCCGTCTTTCGTCCCGCGCGGGTGAGCTGCTCGGCGAGCATCAACCGGACGTCGTCCTGGCTGGGGCAGAGATCGGCGAATTCCTTCAAGGCATGGAACGCCTCGTCCATCTTGCCGATCTTCTGCATCCGGCCGGCGTACTCGAGGAAGTTCTGCTTCGCGTCGCTGTTGAACCCTTTCTGCGCGCTGATCTTCCCCAGCTTGTAATAGATCGACGCCCGGTTGGGGGCGTGCCTCAGGATCTTGTTGCAGAGGGCGATGGCGTTGTTGAAGAAGCCCCCTTCGGAATAGAGATCGACCGCCTTCTCGTACAGTGTGACGGCCCGCTCGAGGTTGCCCTGCCGGAGGTACAGGTCGCCGGCGCGGTTGTAGAGCGGGATGTCGGCTTCCTGCTCTTCGCCCGCGATCTCGTCGAGTACCTGCTCGTAAACGGCGAGCGCGCGATCGTGCTGGCGCTTCGCCTCGAATTCCGCTGCTTTTTTCTTGAGTCGTGACGCGTCAGCCATTTGCAGCGGGAGAGCGGGAGCGGGAAAGGAGACGGCGTCCGGCCACGGCCGCGCTGGCGTTCAAGAGGGCGCCACGATCTAACCTAGCCCTGGCTCATAGGGGTGACAAGTTTCGCCACTGGCCCACGAGCCACGACAGCGACGATCTCCGTACCAATAGGGCAACTCCCGAAAATCCTCCCCCTCGAAAAGCGACAGGTCGGCGGCGAAGCCCGGGGCGATCTGTCCGGTCTCGGCGGCCAGGCCAAGGGCAGCCGCGCCATTGACGGTCGCTGCGATTATGACCTCTGCGGCGCTCATCCGGAGCTGGCTGACGCCGAGCGTCAGCACGAGGGGAAAGTTGACGGTGGGCGAGGAGCCGGGGTTGAAATCCGTTGCCAGCGCAACGGCCGCCCCGGCATCGATCAGGGCGCGGGCCGGTGCCTGTTTTGATCTGCCCAGGAAGAGCATTGTCCCCGGGAGGAGCGTCGCGACTGTGCCGGACTGCGCCAGCGCCTTGATCCCCGCCTCCGAGATCGCGCCGAGGTGGTCGGCGGAAGCTGCGCCGAGCCCCGCGGCCAGCTCGGCGCCGCCTGAGTACTCGAGCTCGTCGGCGTGCAGCTTGATGCCGAGGCCGGCTTTCTTCGCGGCGGAGAGCACCGTGCGTGATTCCTCGACGGTGAAGACTCCGGGCTCGCAGAAAATGTCCGCGAACCGGGCGAGGCCCGACTCGCTGACCTCGCGCAGCATCTCGCCCGTGAGGAGGTCGAGGTACTCCGCACGGCCTGACTCACGCTCGCGGTAATCGAGCGGAACCTCGTGCGCCCCGAGCCAGGTGGGGACGATTCGCAGCGGGAGATCCGAGGCCAGGCGACCGATCACCCTGAGCGTCTTGAGCTCGTCGCCGGAGGAGAGGCCGTAGCCCGACTTGACCTCCACCGTCGTCGTTCCGAATGAGGCGAGTCGGCGCACGCGCGCGACCGACAGATCGTACAGCTCGTCCTCAGCGCGGCCGCGGAGATCGCGGACGGATGCGTGAATACCTCCACCGCGACGGGCGATCTCCATATAGCCGAGTCCCGCCGCGCGCAGCTCGTGCTCGTCGTAGCGCGGGCGCCCGAATACCGCGTGCGTATGCGAATCCACGAGGCCGGGCGTGAGCACACATCCGGAGCAGTCCACTTCCCGCGCACCAGGATGAGCTTTCGACAGAGTGCGCGCGTCACCGACCGCGACAATCCGCTTACCGTCGACGGCGACAGCGACGTCCTGCAGGACGTGAGCGTCGCTCATCTCGGAACCGCGGCGGGCGCGGGGCGGGCCGGCGCAGGTGACGACCTGGCGGGCGTTGACGAAGAGGATCGTCAAGCTGATGTCATGCCATCACGTCGCGCACGCGCGAAAGGCGCATGGGCGCTTCGGCTTCGCCGCGGCAGGCGTAGAAGCAGGCGTTGCACTCGACGGGCTCGTACTTCTTGAACTCCGTCCAGTGGAAGTCCGTCGGGAAATCCGGGCAGCGCTTTACGTGCCCGGTCGGATCGACGTGGATCGTCCTGATTCCTGA
>JBKJKB010000254.1:0-7944 GCA_046597675.1 Gemmatimonadaceae bacterium | reverse complement strand
TGGTCTGGAAATCGTCGGACATGACGGCTGTGGAGGTGATTAGTGACTAGTGACTAGTGACTAGTCACTGCTTACGAATGTGGAGTTCCTGCAACTCTTCGTCCGTAACGGGGGCCGGGGCGCCTTCGAATAACGCTCTTGCCGCCGTGGTCTTCGGGAATGCGATTACGTCGCGGAGGGACTGAGCCCCCGCGAGCATCATGGCGATCCGGTCGAAGCCGAAGGCGATTCCGCCGTGCGGCGGCGCGCCGGAGCGGAGACCTTCCAGGAGAAAACCGAACCTGGTCTGCGCGTCCGCTTCGCTGATTCCCAGCGCGGAGAAGACGCGCGACTGAACGCGGGGGTCGCTGATCCTTATGCTGCCGCCGCCCAGCTCGGTGCCGTTGAGCACCAGGTCGTACGCGAGCGAGCGGACGTTCTCCGCGTCATTCTCGATTCCCGCTAGATCTTCCGGGTGCGGCGACGTGAAGGGATGGTGCACAGAGCCGAGCCTGCCGGTCGCGCGGTCGCGGATGAACAGCGGAAAATCCGTGATCCACACGAACGCGTTGGTGCCGTTGGCGAGTCCGAGTCTGTTCGCCACTTCCTGGCGCACGCGGTCGAGCGCCGGATTGGCCGCCGCGTCCGGAGCGGCCGCGAGCAGACACAGATCTCCTTCCTCGATCTCGAGCTGCTCCGCCGCGCCCGCAGGCAGATGCTTGGCCAACGGTCCGTCGAGCGCGCCGCTGACGCGCTTGGTCCGCAGCAATCCAGCGACGCCAGCTGACTTCGCGATCGCCTCCAGCTCGTCCATCTGCTTGCGGGAGAATGAAGCGCCTCCCGGGATGCGCAATCCACGCACGCGTCCGCCCGCGTCGATCGCCGACCGCGTGATCCCGAAGTCGGCGCCGCGCACGATCTCCGTCGCGTCAAAGATCTTCAGCTCGTAGCGGAGATCGGGCCGGTCAGTGCCGTACGTCTCCATCGCGTCCGCGTATGTCATGCGATCGAACACCGCGGGAACGTTTACACCAGCTATCCGGAACAACGCGGCGATCAATCCTTCCGTCAGCTTGTAGATGTCCTCGGGCGCGATGAACGACGCCTCGATGTCGATCTGCGTGAACTCGGGCTGCCGGTCGGCACGGAGATCCTCATCGCGGAAGCAGCGCGCGATCTGAAAGTACCTGTCGAAGCCGGAGACCATGAGCAGCTGTTTGTAGATCTGCGGCGACTGCGGCAGCGCGTAGAACTCTCCCTTGTGCACCCGGCTCGGCACCAGATAATCACGCGCGCCTTCCGGCGTCGGCTTCGTGAGAATCGGCGTCTCGATCTCGAGGAAGCCGTGCTCGTCGAGATACCTGCGCGTCGCCTGGAGCAGTTCGTGCCGCAGAATCATGTTGTCGCGCAGCTCTGGCCGGCGAAGATCGAGATGACGGTACCGCAGCCGCAATTCCTCGGAGGCGAGCTTTTCGCCCTTCCCGAGAGACACCGGAATCGCCGGCGTCTCCGCGGGGCCGACTACGCTGATCGTGGACGCGCGGACCTCCACCTCTCCGGTCGGCATCTCTGGATTGCGACCTTCCGGCGGGCGCAGCGCCACTTCGCCTTCGATCATTACCACGCTCTCGACCCCGGCACTCGATGCTGCAGCGATCACTTCGGCAGGCGCCCAGCGCGGATCGAACGAAACCTGGATCAATCCGGAGCGGTCTCGGAGATCCAGGAAGAGAAGGCCGCCCAGGTCGCGGCTGCGATGAATCCATCCGCCAAGGCGGACGCGAGTACCGGCGTCCGCGCCGCGGAAGCCGCCACACATGTGCGACCGGAGCGCGGTGCTCCGGGAGTCCGGCTGGGCCGGAGGGGTCTTGGCGGTCAATTCGACCGGACTGAGAACGTCATCAGGATGAGTTAAATTTAAGGCCTACAACACTTTATTGTGAATACTTAAAGATGAATCCGAAGGAAAATCTCCTCAACCTGACCCCCGCCGCGGCGGCCGAGCGCCTACGCCGGTTCGCCACCGATATGGGACAACCCGCCTACCGGGCGGCCCAGGTCGCGAGGCACCTGTGGCAGGTACCGCTCCCTGGCTTCGAGGCGATGACGAACATCCCCCTTGGCTTCAGGCAGCAGCTTTCCGAGCATTTCGAGCTGCCCCGGCTCGAGCTCGCGACGCGGCAGCAGTCGACCGACGGCACGCAGAAATTCCTGTTCAAGCTCGCGGACGGGGAGATGATCGAGACCGTCGCGATCCCCGACGACAACCGGCTGACTCTGTGCATCTCGTCGCAGGCCGGGTGCGCGCTCAAGTGCTCCTTCTGCGCGACGGGCGCGATGGGATTCTCCCGCAACCTCGAGACGTTCGAGATCGCGGGCCAGGTGCGCGAGCTGGCGCTGCTCGACCCGCCGCTCCGCGCGACCAACATCGTGTTCATGGGGATGGGCGAGCCGATGATGAATTGGAAAGCCGTCGATCCCACGCTCACGATCCTGAACGCGCCGGACGGGATAGGTGTCGGAGCGCGCCACATCACGGTGTCGACCGTCGGCGTGCTTCCCGGCATCATCGCGCTGAGCGAACGGCCCGAGCAGTTCAGGCTCGCACTTTCGATTCACGCCCCGACCGACGAGCTGCGGCAGTCGCTCATGCCGATCAACACCAAGTATCCGCTCGCCGATGTGATCGAGGCCGCGAAGAAGTTCGACAGACGCGTGACGTTCGAGTATGTCATGCTCGGCGGCATCAACGACACGCCTGAGCACGCGCGGCAGCTGGGAGAGCTCGCTCTCGAGTGCAAGGCGTTCGTGAACCTGATTCCGCTCCATCCCGGCGGCGCCGGCGAATTCAGGCCGACTTCCGCGCGGGACATCTCGATCTTCGCGCGAACGTTGCGTGGAATGCGGATCCAAGCCGCAATCAGAAAAAGTCGCGGCATGGACATCGCCGCTGCGTGCGGACAGCTACGGGTAGAACGGGAGCGCAGGCGGCCGCCAGTCACGGCCGACGAGGACCGTCACGTCCAGGTAGCGTGAGCTGTCGGGCCGGCTTTCGACCTTTGCCTTCATTGCGGTAGCGACGAGAGCGGCCCAGTCCGGATGTCCTGAGCGGTCGAGCACGATAGTGGAGTCGCGGCGCTCCGCGGCATTTCCAAACGACACGACGTCGAAGCCGCGATCCCGGAGGTAGAGGGTCGCCCGGCGCGCGAGGCCCCGCGTCGCAGTCGCGTTCTGAACTTCGATCTTGATGCGCACGCCAGCGGGCGCGACGACGTTGTACGCCGATTCATCGAAGCTGCCCGGCGCGCCGGTCGGTACGGGTGCGCCCGCCCCGCGGTAGTGCTCCCACGCGAACCATCCGCCCACTGCCAACAAAACGAGCAGTAGCCAGCGACCGATCTTTCGCCGCGGACGGGGCGGCTCGAGCTCCTCAAATTCGCCCGGCGCGGTCACCTCAGGTCATTCCACAGCGCGACGGTTTCCGGGTAGATGTAATTTCCTTCGCGGATCGACCACTCCAGGCGGAAACGCACCACCTGCCTGAACACGCCCTCGAACGCGTGCGGCGCCTGGCTCGCCAGAAACTCGCGGTCCTCATGCAGAAACTTGCGGCCGGGCTCGAGGTAGTCCGCCATGTACAGCGCCTTCCCCGTCGAATCCCATTTGGGCGATCCCACCGTGTGGAAGCGAATTGCATCCAGCAGGCTCAGCCGCTTCTCGCCTTCCTGCGCGAGCCGTATCGCCGCCGCCGGTCCGTGCAGCAGCCCGACCGGCGAGCTGGTGTCACCCGTGATCCTTCGCAGCTCCTCTTCGGATGCTTCGCGCAGTGAATCGTGCAGCCGGCCGGCGTCGATCCACTCGTTCGCTTTGGATGGATCCAACCTCATGCCCGCCGCCCATGCCGAGAGGAGCGCGGTCACGCGGCCGATGTGCGCGCGGCGCTTCTGCCCGACCTGCGCCCACGACGGCAGCTCCACGTACGGTGCGGGGAATGAATCCGAATCCATCAGCGTGTCTTTCACGATTCCAGAAGCTCGTTGTCTATGAGTCGCGTCGCGCCGACGCGCACCGCCGCGATGGCGGCTGCGTGCGCGCCTACGATCTTCGCCCGCTTGAATGTGCGCTTGTCCACGACCGCGAGATAGTCGAGCTCGATCCCCGGCTCCGCCGCGAGAGCTTCCTCCGCGACGTGCTCCAGGTCGGCTCCGCTCCGCACGCCAGACCGGTGCGCGGCGCGAACCTTCCCGAGTGCGCGGGGGAGGGCGAGTGCGGAATCCCGCTCCGCGGCGCTGAGGAACTGATTCCTGCTCGAGAGGGCGAGCCCGTCGCCGTCGCGAACCGTCGGCTCGACGATGACCTCCAGCGGAAAGTCCAGCTCGCGCGCCATCGCCTGCACCAGGCAGGCCTGTTGAAGGTCTTTCTGCCCGAACACAGCGAAGTCCGGCTGCACGATGTTGAACAGCTTCGCGACGACCGTGAGCACTCCGGTAAAATGTCCCGGGCGCGACGCTCCCTCCCAGTCCTCGCCGATCCTCAGCGCGCGAATCTCTATCGTGCGCTCGCGCCGATATATCTCGTCCACCGAGGGCGCGAATACCAGCGACGTGCCTCGCGCCTCCGCGCGCCCGGCATCGGCATCGAGGTCGCGCGGGTATTTGGCCAGATCCTCGTTGGGTCCGAACTGGAGCGGATTGACGAAGATGCTCATCACGACGA
This sequence comes from Gemmatimonadaceae bacterium, assembly GCA_046597675.1. Taxonomy (GTDB): domain Bacteria; phylum Gemmatimonadota; class Gemmatimonadetes; order Gemmatimonadales; family Gemmatimonadaceae; genus JACDCY01. The sequence continues at coordinate 3,249 of JBKJKB010000254.1, read as the reverse complement.
ATCCTCCCTGGCGCCGGCCGGCGTCCACCAGGCTCAGATGTCCTTCGTGCAGCGCTCCCATCGTCGGGACGAAGGAGACTGTTTCGCCACGAGCGCGCGCCGCCGCGACCGCCGCGCGCACGTCGGCGATCGTCGTCACGACATTCATGTCAGAAGCTATGCTCGGTGCCGGGATACTTGCCGCCGCGGACATCGCTCGCGAAGCGCTCGACCGCGCCGCGCACATCGGTCGCCAGCTCCGCGTAGCGCTTGAGGAACTTGGGAGCGAACCGATCGTTGAGGCCGAGCAGATCCGGCAGGACCAGGACCTGACCGTCGCATCCGGCGCCGGCACCGATGCCGATGGTGGGCACGGTGACCGCCGCGGTGATTCGCGCCGCGAGCTCAGCCGGCACCAGCTCGAGCACGATAGAGAACGCGCCGGCGGCTTGGAGCCGCCTCGCTTCATCGATGAGCCGCGCGGCGTCATCCGCGTCCCGCCCCTGCACTCGAGCGCCGCCGAGCGTGTGCACCGACTGCGGCGTGAACCCGATGTGGCCGACGACCGGTATTCCGGCTCCGACGACCCGCCGCACGGTTTCCCCCATCTCCTCACCCGCGCCTTCCATCTTCACCGCGCTCGCGCCCGTCTGCTGCAGTACGCGGCCGCAGTTCATGATCGCCTGCTCGATGCTCGCCTGGTACGTGAGGAACGGCATGTCCACGAACAACAGTGCGCGCTTCACGCCGCGCCGCACCATCGTGGCGTGGTAGATCATCTGGTCGAGCGTAACGGGCAGCGTCGTGTCGAGCCCGGCGACCACGTTGCCGAGTGAATCGCCGACGAGAATGGCGTCGACACCCGCTTCGTCCACCAGCCGGCCGAAGAGCGCGTCGTAGGCGGTGACCATCACGATCTTCTCGCCCTTTGCCTTGCGCTGCACGTACTCGCGAATGGTGAGCGGGCGCACGGCTTCTCCAGTTCCGCTGCTCACAGCCGCTCCTCGAGCTGCGCAAGCTCGCGCCGCCAAAAGTCGCGCTCTTCCAGTCCCGGATGCGGCAGCGTCAGATCTTCGGTAGCCAGCGCGGTATCGCCGTACGCAACGATATCGAGATCGAGCGTGCGCGACGCCCACCGCTCGCGCCTGGTACGCCCGTTCTCCTGCTCGATACGCTGCAGCTCGCTCAGAAGCTGCATCGGCTCCAACGCTGTCCTCACGGCGAGCATCTGATTCAGATACTTCTCCTGTTGGCGTCCACCGAGCGGTTCCGTCTCTTCGACGTCCGAGGCGGCGGCAATGAATGTATGCGGTAATGCGGCGATCGCGGCCCGGGCGGCGATGAGATGCCTGTCGCGATCCCCTACGTTCGACCCGAGCGCGATGTACACGATATCAAATTGCATGGTGACTAGTGACTAGTGACTGGTGACTAGTCACTTCCTCCGTTCTACCGTCACCTCCGCGTAGGCCAACGGCCCCGGCAGCGCGACGTGCGGCTTCCTCACCGAAACCAGCACTCGCTTGACGAGCCGCACCTCGAGCGCCTGTTCCGCGATCCGCTCGGCGACATCCTCCAGGTATTTCATGTGTCCGTGCGCCAGCACGCCCGCCGCGCGGTCGTACAGGTCGCGGTAATCCGCTACGCCGGACGCTCCGTCGCTCCCCGCGGGCCGCTCCACCCAGACGGAAACATCGACCTCGATCGACTGGGCGACTTCCGCCTCGTGCGGCAGCACCCCGATGTGCGTGTGGAACCGCATCGCTTTCAGCGTTACTACGTCTTCAGCCATCCATTGCCTCCCGCATCGAGCGGACGAGATTGACCGCGGCCTCGGTCGATTGGCTGGCCGCTTTCACGATCGCACTGCCTACCACCACCCCGTCGGCCATCCGCGCGACCGTGCGCGCCTGCGCGGGCGTCGAAATCCCGAATCCTACGCACACGGGAAGATCGGTGACGGTCCGCAGCCGCGTCACCATCGGGCTCACATCCGCCGGCGCGTCTTCGCGCGTCCCCGTGACGCCCATGCGGCTGATGAGGTACACGAACCCGCTGCCGTGCTCGCAGATGCCGGCGAGTCGCTCCTCCGGCGTCGTCGGCGCGACGAGCCGGATGAAGTCGAGATCGCTCGCGGCCAGCCATGCTTCGCGCTCGGGATCGGCGCCCAGCGGGAGGTCGGTAACCAGGATGCCCGCAACGCCGGCTTCGCTCGCCCGGTTCAGCACGTCGGGCCCCGCCGCAAGCAGCGGGTTCAGGTAGGTGAACAGCACGACGGGCACCGACACGCGAGCTTCGCCAAGCAGACCGAGCGAGCTGTCGAGCGTGACACCGTTCGCGAGCGCGGCGGCCGAGCTCTCCTGGATCACGGGACCGTCCGCCACGGGATCCGAGAACGGGACGCCGAGCTCGATCACGTCCGCCCCGGCCTCTTCCAGTCCTTCGAGCAGCTCGATGGTAGCCGATGGCGACGGGTGCCCGGCGGTGACATAGCACACCAGAGCGCGGCGCGATTCCGCGCGCAGCGCCGCGAACCGCTGCGCTATCGACTCAGAGGAAATAATCCCCGACCCGGATGCCATACCGCTCCGGGTCCGCGGTCTTGATGATCGTCCTCGCGTAAGTCTCTCCCCCGGACTGCTCGGCGAGATCCGCGATCATTGGCGGCGTGATGAGATTCCCCATCGGGTCGCTGACCACCATCACCACCGGGCGCGCCAGCAGCTCCGGATTCACGTTGGCCGTCTGCACGATCGCGAGCTCGAACGTGTCGAGCACGACCAGCGTGCCCACCGGATAGATCCCGAGCAGGTTGATGAACGCCTTGACCACGACGGGATCTATTCCGCGACGCGGGTTGTCGCGCATCTCCTCCAGCACCGCCGGCGGCGGCAACGGCTCGGTCTGATAGCTGCGACGCGACGTAGCCGCGTCGTACCCGTCGGCGACGGCCACGATCTTGGCCGTCATGCATATCTGCCGCGGGCGGATCGGCTTGGGGTAGCCGCTGAGATCGCATTTCATGTGATGCTCGTACGCCACGACCATCGCCCTGTACGGCAGCTCCGCCTGGCCGCGCATCTGGAAGAGTCCGAGCACCCCGAGCCAGGGGTGGGCCATGACGAGCTTCCACTCCTCGTCGGTGAGGCCTTCGGTCTTCTGCAGCATGTCGATCGGAATGCGTGACTTGCCGATGTCGTGGAACAGCGCCGCCATTCCGAGATCGTACAGCTGGCGCTTGGTGAATCCGAGCCGCCTGCCGAGCGCGAC
>JBKJKB010000216.1:0-2800 GCA_046597675.1 Gemmatimonadaceae bacterium | reverse complement strand
ATCTCGAACGTCAGCCCGCCGGGGCTCGCGTGCCAGGCCGCCGAGTGAACGGTACACCGGTGATCGTCGGTCGCCGGGGCCGTTCCCTTGACAGCGAAGGCCAGAAACGCGTGCTCGCCGGCAATCGCCGCGGCGGAAGCGGCGAGCACATCGGTGTCTACCTCGCGATCCAACGCCCACTCGTACCGCCTGCGGAAAGGTGACCGAGCTTCATCGTCGAGCCCCAGCCGATACGAATAGCGCCGGGCGACCGCGCTGTACCGCGCGTGGAACGAATCAGTCATCTCGTGCGCGGCGGCCACCCAGATGGATTCCGGCAGCGTCGCGTTCAGCGCTTTCCGCAGAACCGGCGCGCTCCATTTCAGCGGCACCCGGACGCCGGCTGCCTGTCCGCGCGCGTGCACGCCGGCGTCCGTCCGCCCCGCGCCGTTCACCGTGACCGTCTGCTGCGTCAGCTTCGAGATGGCGTCTTCGAGGGTACCCTGAACGGTCGGCTCGTCGAGCTGTCGCTGCCAGCCGGAAAAGCCCGAGCCGTCATAGTGCAGGACCAGCTGAATCATCCGGGAAATTCCTGCCTCGGGCCCCGGGGGCGACGGGGGCGGCGTCATTGTGCGGAAGCTATTGGGAGTGCGCTCCGGACGCTAATCTTCACACCACATGTCTCCGCAGCCGCTCCCGGTTTTCTGTCAGACGCTGGCCGCCGCGCCCGATCTCCGCGGCGCGCTCGCCGCGTTGTACGCCGAGATGGTCGCGAACGACCCCGGGCTCGAGCTCGCGCTGTTCACGTACGACGCGCGCAAGGGACTGCTCACGTCCCGCCTCGTCGCGGGCCCCGCCGGAGTCACTACGATTCCCATGGAGCTGTCGCCGGACCACCTGCCGGCCAAGCTCAAGCGCGACGTTCTGGGTGGAGGCAAGCTCGTCGACTTCGGTGATCTGTCGAACGATTTCATGAAGTTTCTATCGTTCGGCACGCCGGCGAGCGGCGCCTATCTGCTGCTGCACGGTCTGCGGTTCGACGGCGAGCTGTATGCCTTGATCGCTGTGATCGAGCCCAAGCGGCGGTTCGGCGGAAGAGCCACGGAACGCATGTTGCCGCTGCTGGCTCTGTTCATGAACGCGGCGGCGCGGTTCGCGGAGGGCGACGCGCGGGCCGAGGCAGTTCGCGCGCTCGAGGACGTGTCGGAGGGGCTGCACGCCAAGTACAACAAGCTGATCGGCGACCTGGAAGTCCAGCTGGCCGACGCCCGCAACGCGGCGGACGGGAAGGGCACCGGCGATTCACATCGCGTGGCGCAGCTGGAGCGCGCAGCGAGAGAAGCGGCGGCGCAGGCGCTGACAGCGAGCGAGCGACTCACGGCTGTGGAGCAGCAGGTGTCCGCCGCGGTGGCGCAGCTCGAGAAGGCCCATCTCGACATGAGCAATCAGACGCAGCAGCTCCGGGCGCAGGCAAAAGTGCTGTACCGCATCGAACGGCTGCTCGAGAATCGCGACAAGGCCGAGGACCCGCGCAAGCTCCTGGACGAGGTGGTCGCCGCCGTGGCCGCGCGCGAGTGACTCAGCTCAACGCACTCCAGCACGCGATAAAGGATCTCGCTTTCCACCGTCCGCTCGACGCGGACGAAGTGGGGGCGGCGTTCGACGTAATCATGCGCGGGGAAGCGACCGGCGTGCAGATATCGTCGTTCCTCACCGGACTCAGGGTTGCAGGGGAGACCGCCGAGACCGTGGCAGGCGCTGCGCGCGCTCTGCGAAGAGCGATGATCCGCCTGCCCGCGGCGGACCCGGACGAGTTGGTCGACACGTGCGGGACGGGCGGCGGCGCGGTGACGACATTCAACATCTCCACGGCCGCGGCGTTTGTGGCGGCCGGCGCGGGCGTCAGGATCGCGAAGCACGGGAACCGCTCGTTCACCTCCGCGTGCGGCAGCGCGGACGTGCTGGAAGCACTTGGCGTTCGCATCGATGCGCCGATGGAGGTGATGACGAAGTCACTCCAGGACGCCGGCATGGTTTTCATGTTCGCGCCGGCAATGCACCCCGCGATGAAGCACGTCGGGCCGATACGGCGCGAGCTGGCGATCCCCACGGTCATGAACATCGTCGGGCCCCTGGCGAATCCCGCCGGCGTCGGCCGGCAACTGGTGGGAGTCGCGGACCGCGACCGCATGGGTATTCTCGCCGAGGCGCTGGCGAAGCTCGGCTCCGTGCACGCCATGGTCGTGTTCGGCGAGCCGGGGCTGGACGAGATCTCTCCGCTCGGGCTCACGCATGTCGCCGAGATTAAGGACGGCGCGCTGACGGAATGGACGATCGATCCGGCCAAGCACGGCATCGGGCGAGTGAGTCCGAACGATCTCGCCGGCGGCTCGCCGGCGGACAATGCGCACGTGATACTCGACCTGCTCGCGGGTGGAGGCTCGCCCGGGGCCAGGGCAGCCGTCGAGCTGAATGCGGCCGCGGCAATCTATCTGAGCGGGAAAGCCGGCAGCTATTACGAGGGGGTCACTCGAGCGCGTGAGGCGCTCGAGGCTGGGTCGGGGCTCAGTGCCCTGGAGAGACTGAGAGCCGTATATGGGTGAAAAAGACCGGGCGCCTAGTACCTGCGAATGACTCCGACGACTACTCCCTGAATGGTTACGTCGTTCTCGTGCACGTAGATGGGCTGTAGTGCCTCATTCGCCGGCTGCAGGCGGATGCGTCCGTCCTTCTCCCGGTAGAACTTCTTGAAGGTCGCCGAGCTGTTGTCGATCAGCGCGATCACCATCTCCCCGTTGGCGGCCGTGGGCTTGTCGTTGAC
>JBKJKB010000125.1:0-3893 GCA_046597675.1 Gemmatimonadaceae bacterium | reverse complement strand
GTGGGCCCGGTGCTCGTGAGCAGGCGCACGACGACCGGCTCGCCCTCGACCCAGGGATATGGAATGGTGATCTCGCGCGACTCCAGCCGGCCGATGGTTCGAGACCCGTCCACCGTGTGGACCCACGAGGCGTCGTCCACCAGCACCTGCGCGACCGTTACGGGCTCGGGCCCACCATTCACGACGTGCGCGCGAAGCACGCCCCGATCGGGTAGCGTCACCCGCGTGATCGTGAGCTCTTCGACTGGCGGGAACGCTGCCTGAAAAACGCCAGCCGGGCCGAAGCGCAAAAAGAGCAAAAGGAGAACGAGCACCAAAGCGAGCGGCACCAGGGCACTGACCCACATTCGCGACCTTGTCGGGCCGGCTGACCGCGCCGTCTCAGCCACCGAACTCTCCCTGGACCAGAAACATCCCCGTCCACCCGAGCTCGGCGAACTCGCTCTGGTGGGCGTGAAAGAGGAACGGTCCGTCGTGGTTGTAGGTGAACTCCAGGATCGCCCGCTCGCCCTGGCAGAGCATCATGTTGTCGGTGAACTCGGAGTGCGTGAGGCTCGTGCCGGTGCGGTACAGCCGGTAGAAGTTGGCGTGAATATGAAAGGAGTTGATCGGGTCGAACTCGGTGATGTTCACGACGTAGATGCGTACCGGCTCGCCGCGGCGTAGCGCGATCGGATACTTCTGATAGTGAAACGCGACCGTGTTCACCGCGTACACCTCGTTCTCCCCGTCGAAGTTCGTGTCGAAGGCGTTGAGCACCATCACCATCTCGCGCGCGGGTGGACGCCCTTCCTTCGGGTCGATTATGAACGCTCCGTACAGCCCCTTGTGGATGTGCCGCTTGAGCGGGACGGTGTGGCAGTGGTACAGGTGTAGTCCGAACGGGGCGGCGTCGAACTCGTACGTGTAGCTCCCGCCGGGCGCGACAACCTCGAACGAGCCGTCCATGTTCGCGGCGTGAAAGCCGTGGAAATGGATCGTGTGTGGGTGCGTCCCGGAATTGGTGAAGCGAACACGGAGTCGGTCACCCTCGGTGCAGCGGATCGTCGGCCCGGGTACCTGCCCGTTGTATCCCCACGCAGGGAAGAACACCCCGGGTGCGACCTCGAGCTCGAACTCGGTCGCTTCGAAGTCGTACTCGCGCAACGTCTGTCCGGAGGGAAGGCTCGACACCCGGCCGTAGTCGAAGTGCGTCAGGAACGCGGTCGGATCGAATGAGCCGCGCCGCAGCTCGCCGACGGCGATCATGTCGTTGTGCGACCCGTGCCCCGGCGCGAGCCCGCCTTTCAACGTGTCGGCCGCGGTCAAGGGCTCCCCCTTCGGAACGCATCCAGCTCCGGCCGCCGCCAAGCTTACCGTCCCCAGCGCCCCCCACTTCACCGCTTGCCGCCGGGTCATCACTGGACCGGTACAAACGTCATCTTCGGATTTCGGATCGTTCTGGCGTGACATAACAGTTTGGACTTAGTGTGTCCTAAATAATGTTTTAGTTGGACGTAATGCGCAATGGTGTGTTCCGGGACTGGCCTGGATGGCATAGCTCGACATCCACGCGCGCAGCAGCGTCAGCTACTCGCCCCCGCCCGCCGGACCACGGTCGATGATCACCCGCTCCATGCTCCGGCGTAGCCGCATGCGCACGCGGTAGAGGAGCAACGCCGCCACCATCATCAGGGCAACGAGCGAGCCCCACCACAGTCCTTCGGCGCCGAGCCGCGCGCTGAATCCCAGCAGCAGGCTCGCGGGCAGACCTACGAGCCAGAAGCCGAGCGCGCTCGCGAGCATCGGGAAGCGCGTGTCACCGATTCCGCGCAGGATGCCGGATGCCACGACCTGCGTCCCGTCGAACACCTGGAACAGCCCCGCTATCGGAATCAATCCCGCTGCCAGCGCCACCACTTCGGCATCACGTGAGTAGAGCCCGGCGAGCGCACGGGGGAAAAGCAGGAAGACCGCCGCGGACACGCACATGAACCCGACGCCGCACACCAGCCCGGCGATCGCGTACCGCCGCACCGCGGGCTCGTCGCGCGCGCCGACGGCTCGTCCCACGAACACCGCGGTCGCCGAGCCGACGCCCACCGGCACCATGAACGTCAGCGACGCGAGGTTGATCGCGGCCTGATGCGCGGCGATCGAGATCGTCCCCAGCAGTCCCATGAGAATGATCAGCCCGCCGAAGTACGCCACCTCGAGCCCCTGCTGCGCGCCAATCGGCAGCCCCAGGCGCAGCATGCGCATGAGCGGCGCAAGCTCGAACACCTCGCGCCGCACCGGCCTGACGTAGCGCCGCAACGTTCGCCACGAGAGTGCCACGAGAATCACGACGAGGAGCGTCCTGCTGATCGCGGTCGCCAGAGCCGCGCCCGTCACGCCGAGCCGCGGGAACCCGAGATTCCCGAAGATCAGCAGCCAGTTGAGCAGGACGTTCGCGAGGTTGCACAGCACGATCGTGACGACGATCGCTCGTGTCAGTCCCATCGTCTGGAGCAGCTGACGGAAGACCAGGAACGCGTTGAAGGGGAGAAAGCTGGGGATGCAGATCAGCACGTACGTCGCGGCCAGCGGCACCAACTCCTCCGGTTGCCGGAGCGCGCGCAGCACGTATTCCGCCGGCAGCAGCAACGATCCCAGGATGAGGCTCATTACCACCGCGAGCAGCAGACCGCGCTGCACCGCCAGCGCGATGGCTTTTTCGTCCTTCGCTCCCATGGCCTGCGCGATGAGCGGATCCAGGACGAGCAGCACGCCCAGGCCGAACACCGCGACCACGAAGAAATAAAAATTCCCGATCGCTGTGGCGGCGAGCGCTTCCGGCGAGAACCGCCCCACCATGATCGCGTCCACCACGCCCATCATCATCAGTCCGACCTGGACGACGACGATAGGCGTAGCGAGAGAGATCAGCGCGCGGAATTCGCTCCGGGTGGGACGCAATGACGGTGCTTGGTTCTTGGTTTATTGCTATCTCGGCGAATCGACATATCGCCGCGCGAACCACAAACCATAAACCAGGAACCGCTATAGCCAACAGCCAATACCAACATCGCCTTTATCTGATTCTCGGCGCCTTGTCGGGTGGATCAAAGAAGTCGAACGGTATTTTCCCCGTGACGAGGGAGTTTACGAGCGACCGCCCATTGTCCGTTACGCGGCGCGCGGCGACCATGTGCGTCACATACCAGCGCCCGCGGCTGCTGCCGAGGTCGTCGTAGCGCACACCTTTGCCGCTCGACGACGAATGGATGATCTGGTTGTTCCCGGCGTAAATCGCCACGTGTGTTATACGCGACCCGTCGCCCGCGAACAGCATCAGATCGCCTTCGCGCAGTCGCGATACATCCGCCGGCACCGCCACTCCCGCGTGCGCCATCTGGCGTGACGTGCGGGGCAGCGACACGCCATGATCCCGGTAGATGTACTGCACGAATCCCGAGCAATCGAACCCGGCGGGCGTCGACCCGCCCCATTTGTACGGCACGCCGATGTAATCCTCACCCGTAGCGACTACGAGGGCGCCCGCGCGCGATGACCCGCCGCGTGAGACCGTCGTGCCTCTGCTACCGGTGCCGGATCCTCTCGGCGACCCTCCACGGCGCTCGCCAGCGCTTTCGACCCTGGGCCTCGAAGTCGTGCGCCGGTTCCGCGCCGATCGGTCGTGAATTCGGATGGCGACATCGACGACTGTCGCGATGTCGCGGGCGGTGATGTCGGATAGGCGCAGTTGGGCGCCTAGACTTGCAGGATTAGCCAGCCAGATCGCGAACGCGATGGCGGTGGCCGGTCGCAGTGACATTGTGAGACTCCTCCTGGGTTTGCGCCCATCCAAAGCAGGGGAGAGACCAGGTCGCGGAAAAAGTGGAACGTGAAGCTCAGCCATTACTTACGTCCCA
>JBKJKB010000075.1:0-6138 GCA_046597675.1 Gemmatimonadaceae bacterium | reverse complement strand
GTTTGGAAATCCTCTTCGTGTAACGCGAAAAGCGCTAACCAGCTGATAGCCGTGGCGACATGCGAATCCAATCCGTGTTCGGATGCGAAGGCGAGCTTTTCGTTGAGGACCCTCCTCGCCTCGTCAAACATGCCAATCCGCCAGTAGCAAAGTGCGATATTGCCTTTCGCACGACTTAGGGCGCCTGGATCCCCACTCCGTGTCTCAAAAGCCAATAGAGCTTGTGCATTCTCTAGCGCTAAATCCAGGTCTCCGAAGTCAGAATTGTAAATCATTCGGATGTGCGGGATGAGAGCCGAATGATCAAGGCCTTCGAGTTCGCTGACGACTGCAGCGAGAAAATGCGCGTCATCCTTTCGTCCTTGCTCGGAACAAAGGATCATCCCGAGGTGTGCGGCTTGGAGTCTAAGGAGCGGCAGTTTCGTGTCGTCTCCAGCGAAGCTCACTAGTTGTTCCATCCTGTTTATATCCGAGCTCGTTTGTAATCGCCAAGCGGTTTCTATTCCAAGTAAATGCAAGCGATCTTGATCTTCGGCGCCATTGGGTTTTTCGGAAGCAAGCCCCTTCGCATCACGTATCACTTCCTGAAGTCGAGACCATTTGGCCGCTGCCCGAAGCCCCACTGCCAAGCCCAGAAACGCCTCCAGCTTATCTTCTCTCGTAATGCAAATGGGCAGAGCTCTTTCGTAAAGTTCAATCGACTGATGCACTTGGCCGACGGCGTGGAGGTGCTTCGCGCACAACCGAACCGTCGCCAGCGCGTGCTCCGTCTCACCGGCTCTTTGCCAATGCTCTGCACAGTCCCACATCAGGGCAGCGGTGTGCTTCTCATCGATTTCGCCTTCCAGGACCCCGGCCACCTGCCGATGAACCAGCTTTAACGCCGCACCGCCCAGCCGATTGAGCGCAGCGGTCGCCAGTAGGTCGTGCTTGACCGCGATCCCGGCCGTGTCGGCCGCCAGCATGACCGCGCTGGATAGCTCCTCGATCGCATCCAGAAGAGTGTGGTTCTGATACCCGGTGGCCTTCTCCAGTCGCTCGAAGCTGGAATGCTTGCCGAACGCCGCGCAAAGCTGGAGCACTCGCAGTCCGAGCGAGCTCAGACGGTTCAGCCGGGCTTCAATCAGCTCGGCAAGTGAGCGCGGCACACCAAAGCTCTGCTGCGTCTCCACCCAGTGCCGCACCAGTTCCCGCAGATAAAAAGGGTTCCCCTCGGCAGCGGATACGGACCATTCTCGCACCGATTCCGTCAGGGGGTTGGCGTCGTCCGCCGCAAGCTTGTCGAGCAGCATCGCCGAATCGGCGTCGGCCAGCGGCAGCAAGTGGTGTCGGTGGAACCCGCGATCAGGATCCGCTACCTTCGATTCCGTCGCGTGCGCGGTCCGCGCCGTCATCAAAATCAACAGCGTTCGCGTGGTGCTCCACTCAACCATCGCGCTCAGGATCGCCCACGACGGCTCATCCAGCCAATGCACGTCCTCGATCACCATGATCAGCATTCCTTCGTCCGCCACAGCATCGACCAGGTCGAAGACCGCCCGCCGAATAGTCGCGGCGAGGAACGCCGCGTCGCCGGCTTCCTGCGCTGGGAACGTCTCACTTCGATTCCGATCGGTCAAACGCTGCAGCAGCGACAGCGTCTGCGCGGAACAGCCGAGCGCGCCCGGTAACGTCTTCAAAATCGGAACAAGATCGGCGAAGGCCGACAAGGGCCGCCCCGCGTCGGTTGGATGACATTTGGTCGACACAACGCGCGCGTCCTCGAGAGCGGCTACCTGCGTGAGCTCCTGAACCAATCTCGACTTGCCGATGCCGGGCTCGCCCCATACAAGAGCGGCGGAACCAGCACCGCGTTGTGCGTCTCGCAACAAGCCCTGCAGCAGCTCCATGCTCGCCTCACGTCCGACGAAGTGCTGCTCGCTGATCATCGCATAGCGCTGATCGCTCAGACGCTCGGCGATTCGCGTGCGCAGGATCTTCGCGGGCAACCCGATGGTCCCGACATGCGAGCCAAGTGCTTCCATGTAACTGTCGAGAATCGAAAGAGCTTCGCGCTTGGAGCCGCGCATCACCGCGCACTCGGCGTGCGCCATTACCGCTTCCTCGTTGTACGGATCGAGGCGAAGACATTCCGCGGCGACCGCGTCGACCTCACCCCAATCGCCGCGATTCCGCGCCTGCTGCATGCGCACCAGGAAGATTCGCTGCACACCGGCGTGCACGCGCGAGCGCTGCGTCTCCACCCAGTCGAGAAAGCGATCCGAGATGCGCGGCACGTAGTAGGGAAGGAACTCGAGACTCTGGCCCGCGTGAACCGCGTCAGGCGACGCCAGAGTGTCGAAGTCCGCCTGTGCCGCGCCTTTCTCGAGAAGCAGGAAGCCGTTCTCACCAGCGATGGGAAGACCCGCTTCGCGCAGGCGCAGCAGCGCCTGGCGGAATCGCTGCCGCGCGTGCCGTTCATCCTTGACGTTCGGCCAGATGAGGTCCACGAGCGCGTGGCGGGGAATTGTCTTGCCCCGCTCGACGATCATGTACAGCGCGATCGCGAACAGGTACGGCTGTTCCGGCCCGATCCGGACATCACCGACCTCGATGCAGCTTTGTCCCAGTGCCTTGAGACGAACCATTTTGCTATCCCCCGCCGCAGGTGCCGCCCTGATGCTACCCGTGCCCGTCAGTCCGGCGTCACATTGGCATTTCGAGGGCGGGACCGCAAGCGGAGCAAAGCTGGAGGCACCGTCGGTGCAGGGAACAAAAAAACTCCGCTCGACGCGGAGTCATTTTTGTGCCGCCGGGAAAAGCTATCCCGTGCTATTGCTGAACGAACGCTACCCTTGTCTCGATCGGATGGTTGCCACTGCGCAGCACGGCGACTGCGGTGTACTCACCCTTGGGCAGCAGCTGCTTGGACTTGTTGTGATACGTCACGCTGCCGGTGGAGCGTAGCAGCCGCGTCTGCAGCGCGGACGTGAACATGCGCCCTTCGCTCCAGCGCCACACCTCGTGACCTTCAGAATCCAGCACGAAGAAGTCGTGCGTGAATCCGTCCGGGAAGAGAAGCTCGAGCGTGCGCTTGCTGTTGTTCGTCACGCGCAGCGCGAGATCGATCTCCCCACCGGCGCGAACTTCCAGCGCGCTTCCCAACGGCTTGCCATCGGTAATGTGCTGATGCGACACGCGTGAATCGGCTTGCGTCTGACTCCACGGTCCGCATGCGAACGCGAGAGTCGCTGCTGCTGCGATTGGGAAGACGAGCCTGATGTCCACTTGTGCCAGATCCAATTGAAAAGCGCCGCGGCCAACTTACTGCTCACACTTCTGTGAGCTAGCGAACTTATCTACAGCAAAGACGACGCGCAATAGAAAGCGCAACATCTAAATCACTGTCCTGCATCGACTTGAAGAATCATCTTTGTGATTGCCGCCACTGGTCAGTCAAAATGTCCGGCAGCTTGAGAAAAATTTCACAAGCGATAAATTCCCCTCCGGGAACACCAAAACGTCGCTTCTGCTGAGAGGATCGTGAGCGCGAAAACGCCCGGCGGCGACGGCGGGACCGGTGAGGGAAAGGAAGTGCCGCCCGCGAGCAGCTATGCTGGTGCGGGACTTCAATTTGCGGTCGCTCTCGTCGTCTTCGTGCTGGCCGGTGACTGGCTCGATGACAAGCTCGGAACCTCACCCCTTTTCCTGCTGCTCGGGGTGTTCGGCGGCGGTGCCGCGGCGTTCTACAGCATGTATAGAAAATTGATGGCGCCGTATAGCCGGAAGCCCGAAAAGAAATGAGCCGTACAGTCCACCATATGTCCATCTGCGTCGCAATCACGATATCCGCGAGCCAAAAATCTCTCCCACAGTGAAGCGCGCCCTCCTCTTCCTCGCCGCCGCGGCGGGGCTCATCGCCGTCATCGCGGTCGTCATGACGCTGCTCTTCCCCGGCGCCGAGAACTTGCGCGCAATAACGATCAGCGCCGCGCTCGCGCTCGCAGTACAGCTCGCGTCGTTCCTGATCCTCCACGCGATGCGCGGACAGGGAGTGATGATCGGGTGGGGTCTTGGCTCACTCCTGCGGTTCGCAGCCCTCATCACCTACGGCTTCCTCGCCGCGGGCGCGCTCGGCCTGCCTTTGCCGGCCGCGCTTTTTAGCCTGGCCGCGTTCCTGTTCGCCACGAGCATACTCGAACCGGTTATGCTGGAGCGATGATGAAGCGACGCATTCTTCTCGCCGCCGCGCTAATCATGGGCGTGCTGTCCGCGCCGAGCGCATTCGCGCAGGACCACGGAGCCGCCCCCGCTGCCGCGCCCGCTGCCGGCGTTTCCCAGGACGAAACCGCGCAGCACGCGGCCAATGTCCCCGAGCGCGTGGACATCATCACGCCGCACATCACCGACTCCCACTCGCTCGAGTACCCGTGCTTCAAGCCCGGCTGGGCATGCCACTACGAGCTGCCGCGCTGGACTCCGATCCAGCTTGGCGGTCTCACGCTCGACCTCTCGCCCACGAAGCACGTGGTGTTCCTCTGGATCGCGGCCGCGCTCTGCCTCGTCGTGCTCATAGGCGGCGCCCGTGCGCACGGCGGCTCCAAGCCGGACGAGTCGCCCCGCGGCTTCTCCAACGGAATCGAGGCAGTCGTCCTGTATATCCGGAACGAGGTCATCATTCCGAACGTCGGGCACCACGGTGACCGGTACGTGCCGTTTGTGCTGACGCTGTTCTTCTTCATCATGTTCGCGAACATCCTGGGCCTCGTGCCGTACGGCTCGACCGCGACGGGCAACATATCGGTGACCGCGGTCCTCGCGATTCTAACGTTCATCGTCGTCGAAGTTGCGGGCATGCGCGCGCTCGGCAAAAAATACATCGGCACGATCGTGTTCTGGCCGCACGACATGCCGCTGGCCATGAAGCTCCCGATGACGCTGATCATGACGCCGATCGAGCTGCTCGGAAAATTCACCAAGCCGATCGCGCTGGCGATGCGGCTGTTCGCCAACATGACCGCGGGTCACGTCATCGTGCTCGCGCTCATCGGGATGATCTTTACGTTCGGCAGCATGTTCATCGGGCTGGTCGTGTTTCCGTTCATCATGGCGCTGGCGATCATGCTGCTCGAGCTGTTCGTGGCATTCCTTCAAGCTTTCATATTTGCGCTGTTGACCAGCGTGTTCATTGGGCAAATCAGAGAAGCGGCACACTGAGAACTATTTGGTGACTAGTGACTAGTCACTGCACCACAGTGCCGGCGTTGCTCACCGGTACTGGATGTACCCGGCCGAGTGGCCGGTGAAGCTCGTTGGGGGCCCGGGCCCCGGTGACGAGCGGCGCGAAGTCGGCGCGAGCAACGCAGTCTCACTTCATGCACGTGGAGCATCACAATGGATCTCTTTTTCATGCTGCAGGACGCGACGCTCGGCGCTAATTACGCCGCCGCGTGGGCGCAGTTCGGTGCGGGCATCGGCGCCGGCCTCGCCGTCATCGGCGTAGGTATCGGTATCGGCATGCTCGGCGGACGCGCGATGGACGGCATGGCTCGCCAGCCGGAAATAGCCGGCAAAATCCAGACGGGGTCGCTGATTCTGGCCGCGCTCATCGACGGTCCCGGACTGTTCGCGATCGTCGTGGCGTTCCTGATTCAGGGCAAGTTCTAACAACTACGCAACTCACCCGGCCCGGGCCCGGTGGGTCGCTACTCAGGTAGACATATGCACAAGATCCTGACACTCTCGATGTTCCTGCTCGCTGCGCCCGCGTACGCATCGGAAGCGCCGGCGGCAAAGACGAACCTCATGTCCCCCGACACGGGGCTGATGTTCTGGACGCTCGTCATTTTCGTGGCGCTCTGCATCATCCTCAGCAAGTACGCCTTCAAGCCGATCACGGCGGCGGTCGAGGCGCGCGAGGCGGCGCTCCGCGAAGCGATCGAGGCGGCCAAGCGTGATCGCGAAGAGGCGGCGACGCTGTTGGCTCAGCATCGCGCCAAGATCGAGGAGGCGCGCGGCGAAGCACAGCGTTTCATCGCTGAAGCGCGCGCGGCCGGCGAGAAGGTGAAGTCGCACATGCTCGAAGAGACCAAGGCTCAGCAGCAGGAGATGCTGGACCGCGCGCGCCGGGAGATCGAGGCCGAGCGGGACCGCGCGATC
>JBKJKB010000067.1:0-2886 GCA_046597675.1 Gemmatimonadaceae bacterium | reverse complement strand
AGGTTTTTAAGCAATGTGGGCTCGCTGCAGCGGATCGTGGCGCCGGTGGCGCTCGAGATGAAACCGTTCGCGGCGCAGGGACAGGTACGGGCCAGACGTCCGACCGGCGGAAGGTCGATACTCGACTCGAACTTCCAGATTCAGACTTACGTCGCCAAGGTGCGTCCAGAGGACGCGGCTGCCGCCGCTCGAGAGGCGGCAACAGCCGCGGAGGATACGACGCAATGAGACCGATGGTGATGCTGCTTTGTCTGTTCGTGCTCTCGTCGTCGGCCGCGGCGCAGGCAACGCGTCCCGCGCCGGCGCCTGTCGCGACGCAGGAGCACACGATTTACCGTGAGGTGTTCGAGTACGACGCCGGGGGTCGCAGGGATCCGTTTGCGTCGTTGCTCGCCACGTCGGATCTCCGTCCGCTGCTGATCGATCTTCGACTCGCGGCCATTGCGTACGATCCCAACGGCCGCAATTCTGTTGCGGTTTTGCGCGATCTCACGTCCAAGGAGCAGTACCGCGTGAAAGTAGGACAAACTCTGGGACGCATGCGCGTCGCGGCCATCCAGCCGAGATCCGTGACGTTCACCATACAGGAATTCGGGTTGAGCCGTCAGGAGACGCTTACGATGAACGACACGACACGAGTGAGGACGCCATGATCGCGGCTCGCCGTCTTTTCGCGCCCGCTTTGATTCTGGGCCTGGCCGGGTGGACTCTCGCCGGGCACGCCGCCGACCCGGTCGGGGTCACGTCGCTCAGCGTCGTGCCCGGCACGGGCCGGGCGGAAGTCGTTATCGGGGTCACATCCGAGATATCCGTCAGCGACTTCATCCTGCCTTCACCGCACCGGCTGGTGATCGATCTCAACGGCGCCGTCCTCGACATGAGCGGCAGCTACGATCGCGTCGCCCGCGGCGGGATAACCAACATCCGCTATTCGCAGTTCAAGTCGGACGTTGTTCGCGTTGTGATCGAGCTCGACGGAGAGCATCCGTACGAGGTCAAGCGCTCCGCGAGCGAAGTTCGCGTGTCCGTGGACGGCGGTACTTCGGCTTTCGAAGCGTGGCATTCGTCTTCTGCGGCCGCGACGCGGCAAGTCGCCCGCGAGGCGGACCCGGAGCCGGAGATGCGCATGACTCCGGTCGCGCAGCAGTCGACGCAGCCGCGGATCACGGTCACGTACCAGGACGCTGACATCCGTGACGTCATCGCCGCGTTCGCGACCTTCGCCGGCCGTACCATCGTTGTTGGCAAGGACGTGTCGGGCACGGTTACGGCCGAGATACGCAACCAGCCCTGGGACGTAGCGCTGCGCGCGATACTCGAAGGACAGGGCCTCGCCGCGGCGGAAGACGCAGTCACCGGCATCATCACCGTTGACAGCTACGCCAACATTCAGAACAAACAGTCGGTCGAGCCAATGGTCACACGGATGGTTCCCGTGAATTACGCTAACGCCGCCGGACTCGCAGGAACGCTTCGCCAGATGCTGGCGCGGGACTGCGTGCCGGGCAGCGCGGTGCCGCAGGCGGCCGGCCAGAACATGCAGACGAGCTGCGTCGCGCGCGGTGCGGTCGTCGCCGACACGTTCACGAACTCGCTGCTCATCACCGAATCAGCGTCGCGCATGGGCGGTATCCTGGACTATCTCAGGAACCTCGACATCCGCACGCCGCAGGTGGCGATCAAGGCCAAGATCATATTCGTCAACCGCTCGGACATCGAGGACATCGGGCTGTCGTACGATATCGGTACGCGGGATCAGTTCTTCACGCAGCTCGTGAAACGCATGGACCCGAGCACGCTGGTTCCGGTGGATACCGACGGCGACGGAGTTCCGGACGCACTCGGCGGTGGCACTCCCGTCCAGGGCGATCGCATACTGCTCGGAGGGAACGTGCTTTCCGCGATCGCGAACGCCAACTCGCGAGTAACCAACCCCGCGCTGTCGCTGGTGTTCTCGACGGCACTCGGAAAGTTCTCGCTGACCGCGTTCCTCGACGCATTGCAGGAAGTGCGTCTCGCGGACCTGCAGGCGGAGCCGAGCATCGTGACGCTCAATAACAGGAAGGCCGAGATCGCCGTCGGGCAGGAGATTCCGATCCGCGTGCTGGACGCCAGCACTGCGGGCGCCGGCGGCGCCGGCGGATCGAACGTCCCGCGCGCGACGGTGCAGTTGAAGGAAGTCGGCATCATCCTGAGCGTTACGCCGCAAGTGACCAACAACCGGCAGATCCTCTTGACCGTCCACGCCGAGAATTCGGACGCGCAGCTCGCGTCGTCCGATGTCGGATTCATCTTCAACCGCCAGCGCGCCGACAACCAGCTGCTGGTGAACGACGGCGAGACCGCGGTCATCGGCGGACTGACGGTCACGCAGGTGTCGCAGTCCAAGTCCGGTATCCCGTTCCTGGTCAACCTCCCGATGATCGGCAGGTTGTTCGGGCAGACCCGCACATCAGAGGAGAAGCGGGACCTGCTGATATTGATCACGCCGCACATCGTCGACGAGGGCGAGCAGATGTTGCCGCTGCGCACTCCCGGCGGGGGCCGATGATTCATGGGTAGCAATCGTATGCGTCGTTCGCTGGTGCTCGCGTGGGCCGCCGCTCTCGCGGGCGTGTTGTCGTGCGGTGACTCGCTCACCGAAGGCACGACCGGCGACGCAAACCCGCCCGCGCTCGACCTTGCCGGGAAAGTGAGCGGCGTGGACACGGTGCTCGCTTTCTCCGCGGACGCGCGTGACAACCTTGGGCTCAAGACTATCAGCGTCCGCGTTACCGGCGGCCTGTCGTTCACGTTCGACACGACGTTTACGTCCGCCGTGACGTCGACCATCATCCCATTCACGCTCAACGTTCCGCGCAGCGTGCCAGCGGGCACTTCGGTGAC
>JBKJKB010000051.1:0-2746 GCA_046597675.1 Gemmatimonadaceae bacterium | reverse complement strand
CGCTTTTACGCCGTCAAACCGGAGGTCTACTACCTCGGGCTTGTCATCCGTCTGGGCCCACGCGGCGCGGTGGGGGGTCATCATGGCCGCCACTGCGCGGCGTGGGCCCAGACGGATGACAAGCCCGAGGTAGTAGACCTCCGGTTTGACGGCGTAAAAGCGTTAAAGCTCGAAGATCTCCGCGAGAGCATCGTGACCGACGAGTCACACTGCAAAAGCTTCATCTTCAAGCCCGTCTGCTGGATCAACAAGTCCCGATACTTCTACGAGCGCGAATACCTCGATCGCGACGAGCTGGTGCGCGATCTCCTTCGCATGCGCGTGTTTTACTGGAAGCGCGGATTCCGGGAGACCCAGGTGGATACCACCATCGTGCCGCGCGGGCGCGACAAAGTGGCGGTCACCTTCCTGGTGGACGAGGGTGCTCCGACCACCGTGAGCGACGTTTCGATCACGCAGACCAATCCCGTTCTCTCCAGCCGTGACATCGAGCGCCGCACCCTGCTCAAGCACGGCGAGCCGCTCAACATGATCAAGCTCGACTCCATGCGAGTGCGCCTGGAGCAATCGCTGTGGGACCGCGGCTACGCCGACGCGATCGTGGACACCGCGGTCATGATCAGCCGCGACGGCTCGTCGGCGCAGGTTGCCATCAACATGAATCCCCGCTGGCGCACGACCATCGACAGCATCCACGTCCACGGCAACAAGCAGGTCTCCGAGCGCACCATCCGCCGCTCGCTGACCTTCGAGGAGGGCGATCTCTTCCTGCGGTCGGATCTGCTGCGCAGCCAGCGCAACCTGTACGAATCCAATTTGTTCCGCCGGGCCGTCATCGAGCTGTCAATCGACGAGACGACCGGCGTCGATTCCACCAAGATCGTGGACATCACCGTGCAGGAATCGGCGCAACGCGAGGCCCGGCTAAGCTTCGGCTTCACGACCGCCGATTTTCTGCAGGCCGAGGGGAGATTTACCCACTACAACTTCACCGGTGGAGCGCGGCGGCTGACGGTGACCGGAGCCGTCGGCAACCTGCTCGCCGAGCAGCTGAACAACAAGCTGATCTTCTCCGACAATTACGTGAACGTCGGCAGCGATCGCGGCCGCTACTTCGCGCCGACCTACAACGCCAGCGCGGAGATGCAGCAGCCGTGGTTCGGCTCGGCGCGCAACGCGCTGGCGTTGTCGGTGTTCACCCACCGCCGCAGCACGCCGGGGATTTACGTCGACCGCGGATACGGCACGAGCGCCACGTTCACGCGTGAGGTGATGCTGCGGGCGCCCGCGAGCCTCAACTACCGCTTTGAGGTGACGACCGTCGAAGCAGGTGACGTTTACTTCTGCGTCAACTTCGGCGTCTGCGACAGGCCTACGCTGGACGCGCTCAAGGGGCACCAGCGCATATCACCGTTGACCCTCACGGGGAACATCGATCGCACCAACGATCCGTTTTCGCCGAATCGCGGGTACCGCGGCCGCGCGGCCTTCGAGCATGCGTCCGGGTTCACCTTCTCCGACTATCGCTTCAACCGCGCGTCCGCCGAAGCGGCCGCCTTCATGCCGATCCGCAAGCGCGGCGCGCTGGGCGGCCGCGTCCGGCTCGGCTGGGTGAAAGGCGTGGCCAGCACGGGCGAGGCCCTGGGCGGAGTCGAGGGCGACGAAGTCCTCCACCCTCGCACCCGATTTTTCTCCGGGGGCGCACAGTCGGTCCGTGGATTCGGCGAGAACCAGCTTGGTCCGCGCGTGCTGACCGTATCGGCCGCGGAGCTCCGCGCCGGCAAGCTGTCCAAGGACGGCCCGCTCGCGTGCCCGGAAGCCACGCCGATCACGCAGTGCGATCCCAATTCGGTCGCGTACCAGGATGAGGACTTTCAGCCGCGCCCGCTCGGCGGCAACACGGTCGCGGAAATAAATGCCGAGCTCCGGTTCCCCCTCTGGAAACAGCTATCCGGGGCGGTCTTCGTGGACGCGGGCGTGGTGACGCAGAACGTCGATCGCTCGCTCCCCGGCAGTCGCGCGGCCATCACGCCGGGGTTCGGCGTGCGTTATCGCTCGCCGGTCGGACCGATCCGGGTCGACATCGGTATCAATCCAGGACGGGCTGAGCGCCTTCCGGTGATCTCCGAGGAGATCGTGAACGGCGAGCGCCGGCTGGTGCGGCTCGACACGCGCAGGGAGTACGCAGTATCGCGCGGCGGATTCATGGGCGTGCTCGACCGCATGGTTCTCCATCTCTCCATAGGCGAAGCGTTCTAGTGACAGGCTCGCGGTACCGCTGGCCCCGTGTCGCAGTGAGAAAAAAGCACGCGGGAATCGCGGGGCTCGTCGTCGCGGGCGCCGTCGTGCTCGCGGCCGTGGGCCTCCTCGTGCTCACGCAAACCGACACGGGCCGCAACTTCGTGCGCGACCGCGTCGTCGGCATGCTCACGGGTAATTCGCGAGGCATCATCAAGATCGGCGAGGTGCGCGGCAACCTGCTGCGCGACGTAACGCTCATCGACGTATCGGTCACGGACAGCAGCGGCGCCCCGCTCATCGTCGCCGACACGATCTTCACCGAGTACGGGCTGCGCGCGCTGCTGGGCAAGCGCATCACGCTGTCGGGCCTGCGCATCGTCAACGCGCGGGTAGTGGTCGAGAAGCTGCCCGGCCAGCGATGGAACTACGACCGGATTTTTCCGCGCGATACGGTGCCGCGGACGGGACCGCGCGAGCCGGGCTGGGGAACCTGGATCGGGTTTAC
>JBKJKB010000156.1:0-3418 GCA_046597675.1 Gemmatimonadaceae bacterium | reverse complement strand
AAGACGCCCCTGCGGACCAGCCACCTCTGTGTTTTCCAGCGTGCCTAATTCCTGGGCGCGGGCTTCTGCGTGATGAGCGTCGCGATCGCGGGCGGCGGAGTAAACGCAGCCGGTTGGAGCGGACCGTACTCGTACGACGTGAACGTCATTAGCTGCTGCTGGTTCATGACGGTCAGCGTGATCCTGGTCGGCTGCATGAGGCCGGAGAAATCCTTATAGTCCTTGAACTCGCTGACGGCCTCGATCGAGCCCATCGGCGATTCCTGCCTGGCGAATCCACCGATCAGCAGCCCCGACGTCGCGGAGTAGCAGTCGAACGATTCGCGGCCGCTCTTCCAGGCGATCTTCACCTTGTAGCACTCGTCGCTGCCAAGCGTGACTTTCTCGGTGGTTTCCATGGAAGCGATGTTCGCCGACTCGCGCAGGACCGACGCGAACTCGGCTTCGTCCATCATCTGAGCAAGCTCCAGTCCTTCGATGAGGCGCGGACCCTGAAAAGGATCCATCGACCAGCCGTGCGTTCCGTCGAAGCCCTGCAGCATTTCACCGGCGCCCGGAATCGTGATCTTCATCGTCACGAGATTCGGCTGCGCGCCGGCGATGTCGAGCTCGCCCGACATGCCCGCGGCGGGCATCTCGAACGTTCCCTTGGCGCGGAAGAACGGGTGGCGAAGGACCGCGTCACGGCCGCCAATGGCGGCAACGTGCCTGGCGACCAGATCCCTGGCCGCGGGAAGCGGCGTGGTCTGCGCGAGGGCGAGTGACGGGAGGAACGCGATGGCCGCGGCGAAGAGAGCGGCGCCGCGACGGACTGGTGGGGCGAACATGACTTGTTGTCTCCTGAAGGACTGTGTGACTAGCGACTGCCGTTCAACCAATCGACTGCGGCCAGCAGAGCCGCGTCACGGCCGGCCAGGAGGTCGGCGCGCGTCAAGGGTCGAACCTGATCGGGGATGACACCCCTGACTTCGAGCCTGGTTCCGTCCGGCAGAGTATAATCTGAGAATACGTGTATCAGCACGTCATCGTTGGGAAGGCGCTTCATCAATGCGGGCAGCGCCTGGCCGGACGTGGTATCGCCGAACACCCTCGCGCGCCCGAGGTACTGCATCCCGGCGGCGAAGATCTCGCTGGTGCTCACCGATTCCCGGTCGACCAGGATCGCCAGCGGCCGGTCGTAGATGCGGACCGCGCGTCCGCTCAGCGAGACTCGGCGTGGGTTGGTCACCAGGCGCAGCTCGTTACTCCGGGTCTTGAGCATGCCCAGCGGAACGATGGTGTCCACGAAATAGCCGGCGATCCCCATGGAGAGCCCCGCGATGCCGCCGGGATTGCCGCGCAGATCCAGCACGATCCCACCGCAGTCGGACAGCTCCTGCATGGTGCTGTCGAAGGCCGCGCTGATGGGCGTCAGCCAGATGTTGAAGTTGATGTAGCCGATGCAAGCGGACGGTGCCGGCATGCGCGAGCGGGTCAGAAGGACGTTGAGCGGTGGGAGATTGCCGAAGCGTGCGATCTGGCCCGGCTCGCGGCGGCGGGTGATACCGAGGCGGACCGCCCGCCCACGCCCGTCAACGAACTCCGCGCCGACCGTGGACCCGGAATCGCCGTCGAGCCGTTCGCGGAGCCGGGCACCCGCGAGCCGGAAGGCTTCGTTCCTGTCGCGCGGGTCCGGGAGCGCCATCGCGGCGGTCACGGCAGGCGCGACGCTGAACCCGTCGACGGCTCCGATGATCCAGCCGGTACGAGCTCCAGCTGCGTATGCGGGCCCCGCGGAATCGATGCGCCACACCATCAGCGCGCCCTCGACGATCCGGACTTCGATTCCGACGTCTCCGGCAACTGCACCGGCGTCGGACGCATCCTCATCCGTGTCGCCGGTCGCCTTCGCGATCTCCGCGGGGATCAAGCCGAAGTGGGATTCTCCCATCCGCGCGAGCATCGAGCGGATCGTCGCGCGCAGCTCGCCGACCGTTCCAGCGGCAGCCGCCCGCGGCCGCAGCTCCCTTCTGACACCCGGCCAATCGAGGCCGCGAAAGGTGGAGTCGTAGTAGGTCCTGCTGATCGTGCTCCACGCCGAATCGAAGGTCGCGACCGCGAGCTGTGACTCAATCGGCTCTGCGTCGCGGGACAGAGGGGCTCGACCCGCTGCGGGCGTGGTCGCGCAGGCGGCGAGAAGTACCACAGCGGCGGTGGTGATACTTCGTGTCATGGATTTTCCCGTTCTCGATTAGAGCCTTCAGCAGGGCGGTGACAGCGAAGATCGCGAAACCACCGGATTGACAATCCGTAATGCATTTACATTACTTTGGTAAGGCAAACGCATTACCATTATTACTACTAATGGAGGAGGAATTCGATGGGCACCCACGCTCGCCAGCCCGCTCGCGCTGAAGCGCGCTCCGAGATCGTCAGTAAAGTTACGGCGAAGGCGCAGACCACGTTGCCGAGCGGCGTGCGAAAAGCTCTGGCCATCACCGCCGGCGACTCGCTCCTGTACCGGATCGAGGGGCACCGCGCCATCATCGAGAAGGCGGCGCCGGAAGCAGAGGAGGCCGACCCAGCCGTGGGCGCATTCCTCGCATTCCTCGCCGGAGATCTCACGCAGCGACCCGAGCACTTGCGCGGCATTCCCAAGGCGCTACTCCGAAGGGCGCGCACGTTGACCCGTGGTATCTCCATCGACCACAGCGCATCAATTGAGGCCGAGGTTGCCGTCTAATCGGCCTCCGGGCCGCCGTCAGCCATCGAAGGCGGCGAAGGCGGCGAAGGCGGCGGCCCCTGCTCCCTTTCCGTTGGCGCATGGATGGACGTTAGCGTTCCACCCCTGCTTGCTTGGCCAGCTCGAGCGTCTCGTCGTGGCGGCAGAAAAGGAGGTTGAACGCGCCGGGCGGTCCGGGGCGAACAGACCGGGGCCGAATCAGAAGCTCCTTGCCCACGTCTTCGATCTCATGTTCGAGGCGATTCCGCACGACCCGAATGCGCCAGACTACCGGCTGGGTCATACCCTTGGCCGAAAGCACGTCCACTGGCGCCGGGGCAAGACCGGCGGAGGCCGATACCGGCTGTTCTTCCGGTTCCGTAGCGATGCCCGGCTCATCGTCTTCGCCTGGATCAATGACGAGCAGTCGCTCCGCACGTACGGAAGCGCCAGCGACGCGTACCGGGTGTTCGCCGATCGCTTGGCGCGTGGAACACCTCCGGACGACTGGGACACGCTAGTCGCAGAGGCAGGCACCGCTGCCGCTCGACAGCGTGCTGCGGGTCTACGTTCCCGGCGGCGGGAAGAGTAAGCCCGAAGTAATTACTCCAATTGCATGACGGTATCCGCTCGGATAGCATCGAAACGAACAAGGCGCGCGAGCCAACGGCTCACAACGCCTTGCGCAGTAGCAGCGGGGAGACTCGAACTCCCGAC
>JBKJKB010000253.1:0-3697 GCA_046597675.1 Gemmatimonadaceae bacterium | reverse complement strand
CAGCGAGTGCACCGCGGACTCCGAGCTCTTCGCCCCGACGCCAATGCTCTGCATCAGCTCGGCGGCGATCGCGGCCAGCACTATCGGAAAATTCGCGGAGAACACCGCAGCCGCGTGGTATGTCGGCTTGCCCCCCGCAGGGATGTCGATGGTCCGCGCGCCCACGTGCCCTGCCAGACGTCGCCCCGTCGATCGCGCATCAGGATCGCCGTCCACGCCCACCCACGCGCCGCGCAGCAGCTCGGGCGCGCGCTCGGGATCGAGGAACGGCACCAGCGGGTGGAACGTCCCGCCGCAAAGCGCGTGCTCATCGATCAGCTCGAAAGCCGCCGGCTCCGCAGTCCCGCTCGTGTGAAGAATCACCGTGCCGCTGGTGAGCCGCTCGGGCGCCGCGTACGGCCCCCCGCCGAGCACCTGGTCGAGCGCCGCCTCTATCTGATCGTCCCGGACCGCAAGGATGACCGTGTTCGCGCGAGCGATGTCGGCCGGTAGCACTCCGTGCGAGGTCGCGCCTGCCGCGGCGCGTTTACCGTGCACGCCGACGATGTCCACGCCGGCGTTGCGAAAAGCGCGAGCGAGTCCCTGTCCGACCCGGCCCGCTCCGATGATGAATACCCTTTCGCTCATTCCTGCAGCGACTTCTTCTCGTCCGCCGCGCCCATCGCCTCCGCTCTCTGCACGACGTCGCGCGCATCTCGCGCGCCCGAGATCGCGCGCAGCGCGGCCGCGATCACCGCGTCGTCCGCCGCGCGCCGCTGGAACTCTGCCTCCGGTCCCAGAACGTACCGCGCTATCTCGTACGCGAGCACGCGGCCGACGTACGGCGAGGCATCATCATAAACGATCTTCGGCACGTCGATCGCGCGCTGCCGCATCCTGTTCCACAGGTCGTCGAGCATCGCCTGCGTCACGACGAAGCCGGCAGCGATTCCGTTGCGCGCGCGTTTCGCGGCGAGCGCGTAATCGGTGACCGCGTCGCGGAAGCGCCGCACGTCAGGCCCGAGTGCGTGCAGCAGCGCCGCGGTTTCCGGCGCTTCGGCGGTGTCACCCGCGAGCGCGTCCGGAACGATTCCTCCGCCGCCGAGAATGGTCCGGCCACTGCTGCTCCTGAAGCGCGCACGTTTCCGCTCGGGCGAGTCGTCGAGCTCCGGCGTGTCACGCGCGGATGGCTGCGCGATCGAGCGGCCGAGTGGCGTGTACCATTTTGCGGTCGTCAGCTTCACGGCTCCCGTGTGCTCTGCGGCCATCGGGAATACCGCCTGCGCGCTGCCCTTCCCGTACGTGGGCTGCCCGATGATCGCTGCGCGATCGTGGTCCTGCAGCGCGCCAGCCACGATCTCCGAGGCGCTCGCGCTTCTGCCGTCGACCAGCACGACCAGCGGAAGCTGTGGCCAGGACTGCGCCGCGCTATCCACGAAATCGCGATTCGTGTCGGGCGTGCGCCCGCGAATCCGGACGATGGGATCACCCTGATCGAGAAAGAGATCGGCGACTTTGACCCCTTGATCGAGGAGACCGCCCGGATTGACGCGGAGGTCGAGGATCAGAGTCTTCATGCCGGCGCTCGTCAAAGCGCGAACGGCGCGCTCCACTTCGCCGGCCGTCGAATCGGTGAAAACCTTGAGATCGATGTAGCCCACTCCGGGCGCAAGCATCGCGGAGCGGCGCACAGCGTTCTGGTGTACCCGGTCGCGCGTGAATCGCAGCGTGAGCGACTGCTCGAAGTTCACTCTGTCGACGACTACAGTCACCGGGCTTCCTACCGGGCCACGCAGCGCGCGCGAGGCTTCCTCGGAAGTCCAGTTGAAAGTGGACTTTCCGTTGATCTCCAGAATGCGGTCGCCCGTCTGCAGCCCGGCCCGCTCAGCGGGACTGCCCGGCAGCGGGGCAATCACGATGATCCACCCGTCGCGAATGTCCACCTGCATTCCGACGCCGACGTAGTTCCCGCTCGTGGTCTCCGACAGCCGCGCCATCCTGTCGCTCGAGAGGAATCTCGTGTATGGATCGCCCAGCTCGTACAGCAGCCCGTCCACGGACATCCTGTAGAGCCGGTCCTCTCCGATCGAATCCACATACTCGCGCGCGATGTGCGACTTGACGTTGTCGTACAGTCGCGCGGCTTCGTACGCGGTTGGCGGCCCGCCGCGCGCGCCGCGGTGAACCAGCGCTCCGCCGGCCACGATCGCTATCAGGAATACGACCGCGACGAGACCGGCGCGATACGCCTGGTCGCCGCGAAGGCGTCTAAGAAAGTCCACTGTGCTCCGGTTGCCGTAACATCCAGAATTTGTCCGGAAGATTGTCGGCCAGTACGTCCGCAACCCGCGCGGCAACTTCTTCCGCGCTGCCGCGCGCATCCACGCTCACGATCCTGCCGCACTCCGGGTGCCGCGCCGTCCATTCATCGCTCGCGAACGTCGCGAAAGCCTGGCCGATTCGCTCATGAAATTCTCCGTCCAGCTGCTCCATCCGGTCACGGCTCCCGCGCCCACCGGCGCGCTCCAGCCCGCTCTTCACTGGATAATCCAGCAGCAACGTGAGATCGGGCACGAGGCCACGAGTCGCGAGGCGGTTCGCGCTGCGCACGTCTGCTTCCTCGAGCCCGCGCCCCGCGATCTGATACGCGTAGGTCGAAAGAAAGAACCTGTCCAGCACCACGACCTTGCCCTCCGCGATCGCCGGCGCGATCTCACGCTCGCACAGCTCGGCGCGTGAAGCCATGAACAGCAGCGCTTCCGCAACCGGGGCGATCACGTTGCCCGGGCGCAGCAATATCTCGCGTATCTGGTCGCCTACGGTGGTGCCGCCGGGCTCGCGAAACGAGACGGCGGCGATGCCCGCGTCCTTCAACCGTCGAAGGAGGAAGTCCACCTGCGTGGACTTACCTACTCCCTCCGCGCCCTCGAAGACAACGAGCCCGCCGGTAAACAATCGTCAACCGAGAATGATGATCGGACTCGCGGCGCCCTTCTTCATCCCGTCGAGAATCCACCCGTTGACCTGCGCCATCAGCTTGTCGAAGTTCTCCTGCGCGACGATCGCACGCTGATACACAGGGTTCACCTGGATGCGGCCGAGCAGGTCGTCGAGTTGCTGCTCCATCTCCGGAGTAGGCTGCTCGCCACGCTCCATCATGCGCTGCGCGTCGGTGCGGATCTTCTCCATCTCCTTGAGCAGCGCGACTGCCGCAGCGTCGCCGTTGAGCGTCTCGCCGGAGCGCTTCACCAGCTTGTACTCCTCCGTCTGGCCAATCTGGCGGCCAAGATCCTTCGCTTTTTCCTCGAGCATCAAATCTCCAAAACGAATTTCGTCACGTTAGCTCCGCAGCCGCGCAACGAGCACGCGGTCGCGTCCGGTGAGGTCGGGATGGACTGCAATGTCGGAAAACCGGTCCTGCGCGCGGACCAATGCCTCCGCGGCTCGCGCGCGGGTCGAGTCGGTCTCGAGCACCAGCCAGCCGCCCGGCGCCAGAACCCGATACGCACTCTCAATGATAGTCGCCGTCGCGGCCATTCCGTCGTCCCCGGACAGCAGGGCCAGCGGCGGCTCCCACCCCCTCACGTTGGCCGGCAGTGAGTGAAGCTCGCGGGCGGCGATGTACGGCGGGTTGGACACAAGCAGCTGCGCACCGATCCCCAGCACGGGCGCGAGAAACGAGCCCAGCCTGAGCTCGACGGGCGTGCGGAGGCGCGCT
>JBKJKB010000154.1:0-12629 GCA_046597675.1 Gemmatimonadaceae bacterium | reverse complement strand
CGAGAAATATCTGAACCAGACGCGCGAGCAGGTCGGCATGAACGTGGTCCATGATGCCCAGGCTGTGCGGCACACGCCGCGCGCGCTAAGGGACGGGCGCGCGGTCGCGTTCGTCGCGGACCAGGGGGTCCGCGGGCTGGCCTCTACCTTCGTGCCGTTCTTCGGACGGCCCGCCAAGACGCCGCGCGGGGCCGGCGTATTCGCGCTGCGCTTCGGCGCGCCCGTCGTTTTCATCGCGGCACTGCGCAAATCCGACGGGAGCTATCTCGTGGGTTTCGAGGAGATCCCCGTTGTAGACACAGGCGATCGCGAAAAGGATGTCGACGGGATAGTGCTTCGCTTCACGCAGGTGCTGGAGAAGTGGGTACGGCGCGCGCCGGAGCAATATTTCTGGCAACACCGCAGATGGCGCCGGCAGCCGCCGGACACTCCGCCGGAGCTGCGCGATCCCGCGGCGGAACGGGCATGACCCAGTGCTAGATCCCAAACAGCGGCGCCGGCTGATGCGCGACCGTCGCGCGCAGATCGGGCTGGTGATCGTCGCGCTGATCATCGGCGCGGCGGTCTTCGCGCCGCTGCTGGTCGTGCACGACCCGATCGGGATCGATCTGGCGGGGATGCTCGAAGGCCCGTCGGCCGATCACTGGATGGGAACCGACATCCAGGGGCGGGATGTGTGGGCGCGTCTGGTCTATGGCGCCCGCGTCTCAATCGCCGTCGGCGTTATCTCACAGGGGATAGCGCTGTTTCTCGGCGTGCTTCTCGGGCTGGTCGCGGGCTACTACGGCGGCTGGATCGACGAACTCGTGATGCGTCTCGCCGACGTGACGCTGGCCTTCCCGACGCTGTTGCTGCTGATCGCCATGGTCGCGGCGCTGCAGCCATCGATGGTCGTCGTATTCGCGACCATTGGAGTCGTGGGATGGGCGGGTATGGCGCGGCTCGTTCGCGGCCAGGTGCTGGTGGTCAGGCAGCTCGAGTATGTCCAGGCCATTCGCGCGCTCGGCGCGCGCGACCGCACGATCATCGTGAAGCACGTGCTGCCGAATGTCATCGCGCCCGTGGTCATTGCCGCGACGCTCGGCGTCGCGGGCGCGATCATGGCTGAAGCAGCGCTGTCTTTCCTCGGTCTCGGCGTGCAGCCCCCAACGCCCAGCTGGGGGTCGATGATCGCGGATGGGCGCGATCTGGATCAGCTGCGCAACGCGCCCTGGACGTCGGTCTTTCCCGGCGTCGCGATCGGCGCATCGGTGCTCGGCTTCAACCTGCTCGGCGATGCTTTGCGTGACGCGCTCGACCCGCGATACGTCGAGAACAAGATGCCGAACGCGACCGAGATGCCCGAAGAAACCCATATGCCGAACGAGGCAGAGATGGCGACATCTGCCGCGCCTCAACCGGGGACACTGCCATGAGGAATGCCGTCATGAAGATCGCCGCGATGGTGCTGGCCCTGAGCTGCTCGGGCAACGGAGGGCCCGGCGATCCAGCGGTTATTACGCCAAACGTGGATCTCGCGCTGCAGCCGATCGCGAGCGGGCTCAGCTCGCCGGTGCATCTCGCGTCCCCGCCGAACGATGACCGCCTGTTCGTGGTCGAGCAGCCGGGGCGAATTCGCATTATTCAGAATGGCGCGCTGGTCTCGACACCTTTCCTGGATATCGATGCGAAGGTTTTGAGCGGGGGGGAGCAGGGGCTCCTCAGCGTCGCCTTTCATCCCTCGTACTCGACCAACCGGCATTTTTACGTCTACTACACCGACAACACCGGTGACCTCCAGATCGAGAGGTATACTGCGTCGCAGACGTCGCCGAATATCGCGGATCCGATGTCGGCCAGACCGATCCTCAACGTTCCGCACCCAGGCAACTCCAATCACAACGGTGGCCAGCTCGCGTTTGGGCCTGATGGATTTCTGTACATCGGAACCGGCGACGGCGGTTCCGGTGGAGATCCGCCGAACAACGCGCAGAATCGCAACGTTCTGCTCGGGAAAATCCTGCGGATCGATGTAAACCCGGCCAGTACCGCCGCGTATACGGTGCCGCCCTCCAATCCGTTCGTCGGACAGGCGAACATCCGATCCGAGATATGGGCGTACGGGCTGCGTAATCCGTGGCGCTTTTCGTTCGACCGCGTCGGCAACGTGCTGTACATCGGCGACGTGGGGCAGAACAGAAAGGAGGAAGTCAACGCCGTGCCGAGCACGCAGGCCGAGATCAACTATGGCTGGAGGATCATGGAGGGCACGGACTGCTTCAGCCCCATGCTGCTCTGTAACAAGAGCGGACTGACTCTCCCGGTCCACGATTACCCGACGGCTGACGGGAACTGCGCGGTCACGGGTGGTTTCACATACCGTGGCAGCGCGATCCCGCAGATCGTCGGACTGTATTTCTTTTCCGACTACTGCAAGGGCGGATTGAGGAGCTTTCGTCTCGTTGATGGCGTTGCCACGGACGTGCGCGAGTGGAACGCCGGAGTCGGCGCCACAGTCACATCATTCGGGGAAGACCGCCGCGGCGAGCTGTATGTGATCTCGCACGGCGGGACGGTAGGGAAGCTCATCCCCGCGCCATGACCGCTGCGGCACGGTTGCGACTCGCGACGCGGGACGATATCCCGCTGATAACGAAGCTCATCCACGAACTCGCCGAGTACGAGAAGCTGGCGCATACGTGCGTGGCCGACGATGCATCGGTGGGCGAGAACCTTTTCGGTGACAAGCCGGCAGCGGAAGTGGTGCTCGCCTTCGCGGGCGAGGAGCCGGCCGGCTTCGCGCTGTACTTCGAGAACTACTCCACCCACCTGAGCCGCCGGGGGATGCACCTCGAGGATCTGTACGTGCGCGAGCATCTGCGCGGCCGGGGGATCGGCAAGTTGCTGCTCGCGCACCTCGCGTCGGTCGCTGTCGAGCGCGGTTACGGGCGGATGGAGTGGGCGGTGCTGCGCTGGAACGAAAGCGCGATCCGGGTCTACGATGCGATCGGGGCGGAGCCGTTGAGTGGGTGGCTGACGTATCGGTTAACGGGGGAGTCGCTCGAGAGAGTGGCTACGAGCGCAGGACGGGCGGGATCCTAGGACCGCGGGTGGACTACTCTCGCAGCTTGATCACGGCGTACTGCCTGGCCCCTTTACGGAGCAGCAGATGCTTCCCGGGCAACGGATTGACTGACCCGACATCGAGATCCGCGGCTGCGCGCACGCCGTTGACGTAAACCCCGCCCTGCTCGAGCAGCCGCCGCGCGGCGCCCTTCGACGGCGCCAGTCCAGACGACGCCACCAGATCGGCCATCGACACTGCTTCACCGAGCGTAATCTCGGAGAACGGAATCTCCCGGGACAGCGCTTCGATCACCGGCAGCGATAACTCCGTGACTTCCCGCTTCCCGAACAGCACCGCCGATACCTCTTCCGCGATACGCGCGGCTTCCACGCCGTGGACGCGGGTCGTGACCTCAGCTGCCAGCGCGCGCTGCGCGTCGCGCTTCTCCGGATGGCCCTTCAGCTGTGACTCGAGCTCCTCGATCTCCGCGCGCGACAGCAGGGTGAACATCCGCAGGTACGAGCTGGCGTCGCGATCCTCGGCGTTGATCCAGAACTGGTAGAACTGGTACGGGCTCGTGCGCGCGGCGTCGAGCCACACAGTACCTGCTTCGGTTTTCCCGAACTTGGTTCCGTCGGCCATGCTGACGAGCGGCAGCGTGAACCCGTGCGCTTCCGCACCGTCGGCGCGCCTGATGAGCTCGATGCCAGCGGTGATGTTTCCCCACTGATCGCTGCCGCCGAGCTGCAGCGTTATGCCGCGCCGCCGGTACAGCTCCAGGAAGTCGTACGCCTGGAGGAGCATGTATGCGAACTCGGTGAAGGAGATGCCCGTCTCGATCCGCGCCTTCACCGACTCCTTGGCGAGCATGTAGTTGACCGTGAAATGCTTGCCGGTGTCCCTGAGAAACTCGAGCAGATCCAGTCCCCGCAGCCATTCGGAGTTATCCGCGGAGACAGCGGCGTACGGACCGGAAAAATCGAGAAAGCGCTCGAGCTGCGTCAGGATTCCGGTGCCGTTCGACCGCACGGTTTCCTCGTCGAGCAGCTGCCGTTCGCTGGCCTTGCCGCTGGGGTCTCCGATCAATGCCGTTCCGCCACCGACGAGCGCCACCGGAGTGTGCCCCGCCCGCTGCAGGTGGACGAGCCCCATGATCGGCACGAGGCTCCCCACGTGCAGACTCGCCGCCGTTGGATCGAATCCGGCGTAACAGGACAGGCTGCCGCCGGCGAGCGCTTTCGCCGCGCCCTCCGTCTGCTGGTACAGCAGCCCACGCCACGACAGCTCCTCGAATAAATCCGCGCCCTTGGCCATGCGACAAAGGTACGTTCTCTGCCGCAGTTGGTACATTTCGATTATGTCACCCCCTGCCCCCCGTGGTCAGTCACGGGGAAGGTCGCGCGGACGGTTTGCGTCGCTCAGGAAAAACCATCCGGTCCTGATCCGCGCGATCGCTCTCGGCACGACACTGATCGTCTCTTTCGGGGTCGGGCTCCTGTACGCGTCGTGGGCCCTCGTCTGCCGCGGCGGACAGTGCCCTGCCATCGAGGAGCTCGACGAGTACACGCCCAATCAGACGTCCAAGCTGTACGCCGTGGACGGTCGGTTCATCGCCGAGATCGGACTCGAGCGCCGTACCCTCGTGAAGCTCGACGAGATCCCGCAGGTGGTGAAGGACGCATTCGTCGTCACCGAGGACAAGCGGTTCTACTCGCACGCCGGAATCGACTGGCGCAGGGTCTTCGGCGCGGCGTTCTACAACGTGCTGAGCGGCGGCTGGAGCCAGGGATTCTCGACGATCACGATGCAGCTCGCGCGCAACATTTTCCCCCAATCGATCTCGCGCGAAAAGACATTGGTGCGAAAGATCAAGGAAGGGAAAGTCGCGCGCGGGATCGAAAACCGGTTCAGCAAGGAGAAGATTCTCGAGCTGTACCTCAACCAGATCGATCTTGGCAGCGGATCGTATGGAGTCGAGACGGCTTCCCAGCGGTACTTCGGCAAGTCCGTCCGTGACCTCAATCTCGCCGAAGCGGCGATGCTCGCGGCGCTCCCCAAGGCTCCGTCGCGATACAACCCGCGCCGCTACCCCGAGCGCGCGATCCAGCGCAGGAACACGGTTATCGAGCTGATGCGGCGCGAGGAAGTCATCAGCGACGCGGACGCGAGCCTGGCCAAGGCCTATCCGTTGCGTCTCGCCGAGCGCACCGAGTCGGGAGACATCGCGCCGTACTATGTGGAATGGGTGCGGCAGCAGCTCGACGACCAGTTCGGCCGCCAGCTCTACGAGCAGGGCTTGAAGGTGTACACGACGCTCGACCTCGACATGCAGTCGGCGGCTGAGCGCGCGCTGGAGCAGCAGCTGCGCGCGATCGAGAGCGGCAGGTTCGGCGCTTTCGGCAAGGAGAGCTACGAGCGATACATCGCCAGGAAGATCTCGGGCGACGAGACCACGCCGGGTACCTCGCCGTATCTGCAGGGAGCGTTTCTCGCGCTCGAGCCGCAGAGCGGAGCCGTGCGTGCGATGGTGGGAGGACGCGACTTCGACGACTCCAAGTTCAACCGCGCGGTGCAGGCGATGCGGCAGCCGGGATCGACGTTCAAGCCGTTCGTGTACGCGACCGCGATCAAGAACGGCCGTCCGCCGTCGTACGTCGTCATGGACACGTCGATCAACCTCGCCAACATGGGCGGGAGCAACTGGTCGCCGCGCAACTTCGACGGGCGTTTCGAAGGACCGATCCCGATGCGGCGCGGACTGTACATGTCGCGGAACCTCGCGACCATCAATCTCGGAATGGAGCTGGGCGAGGAGCGCGTGATCGGCGAGGCGCGGAACTTCGGCATCACGACTCCGATTCCACCTTTCCCGTCCATTCACATCGGTGCGGCCGAGGTTTACCCGCTGGAGATGATCTCAGCGTACTCGGCGTTTGCGAATCTCGGAATTCGCGCCACGCCGCACGCGATCGTCCGCGTCGAGAACGCGCGCGGCGAGATACTCTGGCAGCCGACGCCTACGCACTCGCAGGTGATGACCGCGGAAGAAGCATGGCTGATGGTGGACATGATGAAGGACGTCGTGCGGCGGGGCACAGGCGCTGGGGTCTGGGGCTCGGGTTTCCGGCATCCCGCCGCCGGGAAGACCGGCACCACGAACGACGGCACGGATGTCTGGTTCGTGGGATATACCGCGGACCTCGTCGCGGGCGTGTGGATGGGTTACGACCGGCCGCGCAAGATCAAGGCGAACGCGCAGGGAGGGACTCTTGCAGCACCCGCTTGGACGGCGTTCATGCAGGAGGTCTACCGTCGCAAGCCGGCGCCGCCCGACTGGCCGCGCCCACCTGGGATCGTCGTGCGTGAAGTAGATCTGCGCTCGGGGCTGCTGGTCTCGCCCTACTGCGGCGGCGGGCCCGTTGTCACGGAGTTTTTTATCTCCGGGACTGAGCCGACGCGTGAGTGCATGCCGGCCATTTACTCTCCGTATTACGACACTACCGGCGGAGTACCAATTGACCCGGAGCCGTACCCGCAGCCGGTAAGGCCGTCGGATCCGAGTACCCGAATACAGTCGGGTGCAGTGCCGTTACCGCGTCCGGGGCAGACCCGCGACACGATGCCGTCCAGCCGGCGTCCGGCGGTTCCCGAGCTACCTCCGATACGTCCGTGATCCGGTACCGAGCGCGCTGGCTGATTCCCGTCAGCGGTGCGCCCATTGAAGACGGCGTGCTCGGCGTGGTCGGCACGCGTATCGAGTACGTCGGCCCGGCGGCAGACGCGCCGGAAGGAGAAGAAGTCGACTTCGGAGAAGCGATTCTTCTGCCCGGACTGGTAAACACGCACACTCATCTCGAGCTGACCGCCATGCGCGGATCGCTCGAAGAGCTCGAGTTTCCGCAGTGGATCGACAAGCTCCGCGCGAGCCGGAACGAGATTCTCACGGACGCGATGCTGCTCGATTCCGCGCGCCATGGAATCGCCGAGGGGCTGATCGCGGGCATCACCACGTACGCCGACACATGTGCCAGCGGCGTCGCGCTGCCGGCGATGATCGAGATGGGGGTGCGCGGGATCGTGTATCAGGAAGTCTTCGGCCCCGCGCCCGAAAGACGCGTCGGCGCGATGGACGATCTCCGCGCCCGGATGGACGCGTGTGTCGTGCCGGGCGACGCGTCGCTGGTCAGGCTCGGCGTATCGCCGCACGCTCCTTACACGGTTTCAGACGAGCTGTACGCCGACGTTGCGGGCTACGCGCATGATGCCGGGCTGCCGATAGCCGTGCACGTCGCCGAAAGCGCCGCGGAGTGCGATCTCGTGTCTCGCGGGACCGGCGCGCTCGCGACGCGATTGACGGCGCGCGGAATCGCGACGCCCGTGCGCGCCCGTTCCCCTATCGCTCTGTTGGCCTCGCTTGGCGCGCTCGGGCCTGACACGCTGCTGATCCACTGCGTGCACGTGGACGACCAGGACGTGGCGACCATGGCGGAGAAAGGTTGTGCCGTCGCCCATTGCCCGGTGTCGAACGCGAAGCTCGGGCACGGCATCGCGCCGCTGACCGAAATGCTCGAAGCCGGCCTCGCGATCGGGCTTGGCTCCGATTCGGTAGCCAGCAACAACAGGATGCACATGCTGGAGGAGGCGCGCACGGCCGTGCTGCAACAGCGCGCGCGGCTCCGGTCGCCGGACGCCGTCCCGGCGACGCAGGCACTGCAGCTCGCGACCATCGGCGGAGCGCGGGCACTGCGCCTGGACGACCGGGTCGGCACGCTCGACCGCGGCAAGGACGCGGACTTCGCGGTTTTCGACCTGGGCGCAGCGGCGATTCCTGTCGGCGATCCCGTTGCCGCGGCTATATTCTCGCTGGGCGGTGCCGCGGCGCGGTTCGTCGCCGTCGCAGGCAGGCCGTTGGTTCGGGACGGTCGGCTGCTCGGCGGAGATGAGGACGTGGCTGGCCGTGTCGCCGCCGCCGGGCGCGCGCTCCGCGCGTGGCACGACGCGGCGACGACTCACTGACCGAAGCACGGAAGGCACAGATGACTCCGGCACCCGACCACAAGATCTGGCGCGACGGCAAGATGATTTCGTGGCAGGACGCCACGATCCACGTGCTCAGTCACGTCGTCCACTACGGATCGAGCGTCTTCGAGGGCATTCGCTGCTACGCGACCCCCGAGGGTCCGGCAGTCTTCCGGCTGCGCGAGCACATGGAGCGCTTTCTGGATTCGTGCCACATCTACCGGATGCCGATGGCGCATTCGGTCGATGACCTCGTCGACGCGTGCGTCGCCACCGTCGCGGAGAATTCACTGCCGCACTGTTACATACGGCCGGTCGCGATGCGCACCGGCATGCAGATGGGAGTGCTCCCTCTCGACGTCCCGGTCGAGACTTTCATAATTCCATGGCAGTGGGGCACGTACCTCGGCAAGGACGCGCTCGAGTCGGGCGTGGATGTCTGCATCTCGAGCTGGAGGCGGCCCGCGCCCGGAACGATGCCTACGCTCGCCAAAGCCGGCGGCAACTATCTGGGCTCGCAGCTCTCCAAGATGGAAGCGCGCGTTGACGGATACGTCGAGGGAATCATGCTGGATTCTTTCGGGTTCGTGTCCGAGGGAAGCGGCGAGAATCTTTTCGTGGTGCGCGACGGCAAGCTCATGACGAGTCCCATCAGCGCTGGAATTCTGAACGGGATAACGCGCGATTCCGTACTGACGATCGCGCGCGATCTGGGCTACGAAGTCGTCGAGCAGGTCATGCCGCGCGAACTGCTGTATATCGCCGACGAGCTCTTCTTTACCGGAACCGCCGCGGAGATCACTCCGATCCGGTCGGTCGACCGCGTTTCCATCGGCACGGGAGAGCCGGGCCCCATCACTCTCGCCGTCCAGGAGCAGTACATGGGTCTCGCTACGGGCAAGCTGCCGGATCGCTACGGGTGGCGCACGCCGGTTCCGGGCAGGGGCGCTGTGCCCTCCAAGGGTTCAGAAACGTCTACTATGAAGAGTTACGCGTAGCTTATATTGACCCCACGAACTCCCGGAGGAAATGTTGGTGCTGGGTTGTCTGGCACTTAACGCGTCGTTCGAGCCTTTGACCATGGTGCCGCTCAGGCGCGCGCTGCGGCTCGTCATTGACGGCAAGGCGGAAATCGTCGAAGCCGATCCGGATCGTCAGGTGCGATCCGAGCGGCTGAGCCTTCCGCGGCCCGTCGTCATCCGGCTGCGCAAGTTCGTGCACGTTCCGCGCAAGTTCCGACGCCAGGTAACCAACACTTTCCTGTTCGCGCGCGACCGGTATCGCTGCCAGTACTGCGGCAAGATGCAGCTGGAGCTGAAGCCGCGTGAGTCGCTGACTCGCGACCACCTCGTTCCGATCTCGCGTGGCGGATCGAACGACTGGACCAACGTCGTCACTGCCTGCAGCCCCTGCAATACGCGCAAGGCGAACCATCTCCCGAGCGAGATCGGCATGCACCCGCTGCACGCGCCGGTCGAGCCGCACTTCGTGCACCTGAGCTGGGCGGTGCGCCGCCTCACGCCGACGCAGGCGCGGTACATCAAGCTGTTCTATGGCGAGGAGACGCTCCATCATCTCGAGGATCTGGAGCACCGGCATCCGCAGCATCAGGCGGTAACGCTGTTGAGCTGAGAGCTGCGGCTGGCGGCTAGCCGTTTCTCAAGGCGTAAATATCGGGGACCGCGCCTCGTATCGCCGTTTTTCCCCTCCCAGCAGTCTGACGATCAGGGTTCTAACGCCGCGAGTGAGCGCAGTGCCGGGGTTCCGCTCGCCGCGCACCGCCGGCCGAAACTCGCCGCGCAGCCAGTTTTCGAGCTCGTCCAGATCGCTCAGCGACAACATCTCCAGCTCGATCGACAGAGTATAGTACGACCGCTCGCCGCGGCGCGGCGGGGGCATGGGAGTGCGCGTGAGCCGCGCGACTAGCGAGTCCGCGCCCGCGATAGTGGCCGATTCGCCGAGTGCGGTGGCGCTACCCCTGAAGACGCGTACCACCTTGAACACGCCTGCGAGCTGGTCATGCCGGACGATGACATTCCACTCTCGCGTGGCGCGGAGGTCGTCCGCCCATCCGCCCACTGCCCAACGCTCGATCTTGTAGCGAATGCGCGCGGGGAAGCCGCTCCGCATGAGATCGCTCATCGGTGCGCGCAGCAGGCCCGCGGTTTTCGTGAATGGTGATTCGGTCGCACGCGCCGCCGGTGCCGGAAGCCGCACTTCTATCTCCGGTTCCTGAGCGGCCGCGAGTCCCGGCGCGGCCGCGAGCGTGAGCGTAAGCGCCACCCGCGACAGAACGTTCACTTTCGTCAGAATCGGCGTCGCGCGCGCAGAAAAATATTGACGGGCTCGCCCGACTCCGAGAGCGATTTTGCAGCGTAGATCCCGAATAATCCGAGGTCTACGCCCACTCCAATGTCGGTGCGGAACGTCCCGAGCGGCGGGACGACCGACGCGGAGTAAAGCAGGTCCTTCGTCGGAGAGGGAAGGGCGACGTTGTCCACGCGGATGTCGTTGCTCCGCGGATCGATTAGCCACCCGCGTCCGGCGTCGGCGAAAAAGAGCAGTGCGGGATTCAGCGTGAACGCACGGCTTCGAATCCGTACGGTGCGCCCGATGATGCTGCCGGGCCTCGATCGCAATCCGATCCGATACTCCAGCTGTGCGAGGAGAGCGCGCTCACACTGCGCGGGATCTCCCGCCGGAGCCGGAGCCGTGCTGCACTGTCCAACGTCCGGGCCCAGCGATGGCTCCCTGAAATCGATTCCGGGCATGGCTCCGACGCCGCTCACCGAGAGCCGCCGCTGCAGGGGCAGCTCCTCGCCGTGCAGCCAGCCGCCCAGCACTATCCGGCCGCTCAGCTGCTTCGTTGGCGAGAGCCGGAAGTAGCGCCGCGCGTCCACGACCAGCCGTCCGTACCTCGTTGCGGTGGTGGGCGCGCTGCTGCGGGCGGGCTCCGACGTCGCGCCGAACGAATCGATGCGCCCCGACCCGAGCTCGTACTCGGTTCTCACCAGCCAGCCGGTCGTCGGCCGGCGCGGATCGTTCCTGGTGTCGTAAACGAGACCCGCTGTCGCGATGCGAAAGAGACCCTCATCCATCGAAGGATTCGGCCGCCACGCTTTCCCGTTTCGGAAAACCGTCAACACGTCGCGAACCTCTCTGGAGCCCCACCGCTCGCGCGCAAATGAAACGAGCAGCGTGGCCCGCCTCGACGCGGCGTATGTACCCGCAAGCGACGCGCCGTGCCGACTGTAGTGGTCCCGGAAGTCACTGCGGAAAAAGAACGCGGCCAGTCCGGCCTCGTCCCGGGGGATCTGCCAATCCTCGACCGCGTCCACGACGTCGTAGGCACGCGCGACGATCGATGTGCGCTGCGCCGGATCGAGCAGCGCGGCAATTCTCAAATCATGCCCGAGGTTCTCGCTGTCCAGACGAAACGTCCCCGCGCTTCGGATGATGCCGAACGCAGAAATCCGCAGTCGCGCCGTTCCGAGCCCGGTTTCAACCGTGGGGCCGAACAGTACCGGCAGTCCTTCGACACGGTTGTAACCGCTGCCCGAAGTAACGGTAATGCCGGCGGTGTTGCGCGTCGCGCGGACCGGCGCTGGCGCATCGGGAATTGAATCGGCAGCGAGCGTGTCCGGCGTCTGGGCGCGCGCAGGCAGCGACAGGCCGGCGAGCGCGACTGCCGCCACCAGAGTGAATTTCGAGTATCGCATGAGGTCGTTATACACGCGGGTCGTCGATTCCGAGCCGCTTCATGCGGCGGTACAGGTTGGGACGGTCGGTACGGAGCCGTCGCGCGGCATCGGCCACGTTCCACTTGGCGTCGTCCAGAGCGCGCACGATCAGACGTCGCTCGTAGTCGTCGAGCGACTCGGTGAGCGACGCATCCGCCGACGGGAGCGCGCCGATAGAGGCGCCATCGCGGCCGTGCGGCAGGACTGCGGTCATATGCGCGCGCGTGAGCTCCTCGCCCGGATAGAGAATCTCCATCCGCTCAACGATGTTGGCCAGCTCCCGCACGTTACCAGGCCAGGGGTACTCCGCGATCGCGGCGAGCGCGTCCGGGCTCCAGATCACCCGCGGATGGCCTGTCTTCGAGTGATGCAGGTCCGTGAAGTACCTCGCCAGCTCAACGGCGTCGCCATCGCGCTCCCGGAGCGCAGGCAGCGTCAGCGGGATGACGTTGAGGCGGAAGTACAGGTCTTCACGGAACACACCTTCCGCGACACCGCGCGCCAGATCGTGGTTGGTCGCCGAGATGATCCTGACGTCGACGTTCACCGGCTTGTTCCCGCCGACTCGCTGAATCTCCTTCGCTTCGATTGCGCGCAGCAGCTTGGCCTGTGCCTCGGCACCGAGATCCCCGATCTCGTCCAGAAACAACGTGCCGCCGTGCGCCAGCTCGAACCGTCCGATCCTCGTTTGCGTCGCACCCGTAAACGCTCCGCGCTCGTGGCCGAACATCTCACTTTCCACCAGATCGCGCGGGATGGCGGCGCAATTCACGCGGATGAATGCACGGTCGCGACGCCTGCTCGCGTCGTGGATAGCGGCCGCG
>JBKJKB010000109.1:0-4618 GCA_046597675.1 Gemmatimonadaceae bacterium | reverse complement strand
CTGGGGTCATCCTCGACGAGAAAGCGAACCAGAACGTTCGTGTCGAGCCCTATCATGAGCGGCTAACGTCCGGCGCCGGCGCGGCGGACGACGCGCTTCATGTCCTCGATTGAGACTCCGCGCACCTTCGGCTTCAGCACGCCGCGCAGGGAGCGGACGTCCACGGTGTCCGCCTCGACCGTCACGCTGCCATCCTCCCGCACGCGGAACGCGAGCCGGTCGCCCGGGTGCACGCCCAAAACGTCGCGCACCGGCTTGGGAACCGTGATCTGGCCCTTACTGGTCAATTTGGCCCGCGGCATTCCTTACTCTTATGTAAAAAGCTTATGTAAAGTAAGGAATACACGCAGTTCCACAAGCAGCGGCACCGAAATTCACTCGTACCGCAACGCCTCGATCGGATCCAGACGCGCAGCTCTGCGGGCGGGGAGCAGCCCGAAAACAATCCCGATCCCCACCGACACCACGACCGCGATCACCGTGATCCCCAGCGGCACGTTCGAATCGACCTTGAGAATCGTCGTCACCAGCTTGGCAAGCCCGAGGCCCATGAGGATCCCGATCGCTCCGCCGATCCCGGTGAGCGTCGCCGCCTCGATCAGGAACTGGAGCATGATCTGCCGCCGCGTCGCGCCGATCGCCTTGCGCACCCCGATCTCGCGCGTGCGGTTGGTCACGGAGACCATCATGATCGCCATCACGCCGATCCCCCCCACCAGCAGCGCCACGCTCGACAGCACGATCATCACTAGAAAGAAGGCGCCGGTGAGCTTGTTGAACACGTCGAGCACCTGCTCCTGCGTGATCACATCGAACGAGTTCTGCGCGCCGGGCCTGAGCGCCCGCAGCTCGCGCATCGCGACGATTACTTCCTCCTGCACTGACGCGACGTCGGCGCCGTCTTCCGGCTTCACCGGAATGAACAGCGCGTTGGTCTTGTCGTAGGTGAACTGGCGGTCGAGCATCCGGAACGGGATGATCGCCACGTTCTCGGACCCGGGCGGCGCGAAGATATTTCCCGGCGGATGATAGATGCCGATCACTTCCGCGGGCCGCCCACTCAGCCGCACCGTACGCCCGATCGGATCTATCTGCCCGAATACTTTCGCGGCGTAGTTCTCGTGCAGCACCACCACGGCTGAGCCACGGGTCAGCTCGCTGCGCGCGAACCAGCGACCCGCCGTTAGCTCACCGCCCTGGATCTCCGTGAAGCCGTCGTCCGCG
This sequence comes from Gemmatimonadaceae bacterium, assembly GCA_046597675.1. GTDB lineage: Bacteria > Gemmatimonadota > Gemmatimonadetes > Gemmatimonadales > Gemmatimonadaceae > JACDCY01. The sequence continues at coordinate 3,394 of JBKJKB010000109.1, read as the reverse complement.
CCGGTGATGACTCCGGCCTGTGTGCGCACTCCCTGAAACTCGATGCGACCGAACGCCTGCCCCCAGACGGCCGCGTAATGCACGCCGGGGATCTGCTTGATCCGGATCGCCTCGCGCTCGGTGATGTCCGGGCGGATTCTGATCCACGCGGGGAGACGGTCAGGATTGACCGGCGTCTGCGAGAAAACCTTGACGACATAGAACGTGGACGGACCTGCGATCTCCACGGTGCGCACGATCTGGTCGCCGATCCCTTTCACGATCGTGGCCATCGCCATCACGGTGCCCACGCCGATGACGACACCGAGGATGGTGAGACTCGACCGCAGCTTGTTGGCCCGCAGAGTATCGAACGCAATAACGAAGTTGTCGACGACGAGATCCGCGAACCATGACTGTGCGCCAGGGTCCCTCGCTTTTTTCGTCATTCGGCGCGGAGTGCCACGATCGGGTCGAGCTTCGCCGCGCGCGCCGCGGGGTAAACGCCAAAGATGATTCCCACGCCCACGCCGAGTGAGAGCGATGCTATCACGGACCAGAGCGTTACGCGCGCGGGCAGGGGAGACAGCGCGCTGATGGTCGCGGCCAGCATCCAACCGGTAAGGATTCCGCCCGCGCCGCCGAGCGTGGAGAGCATGATCGCCTCGGCGAGGAACTGCCGGCGGATGTCGCGGGCACGAGCGCCTGATGATTTGCGGATCCCGATCTCGCGGGTGCGCTCGTTCACCGCCACGAGCATGATGTTCATGATGACGATCCCGCCGACGACCACGCCGATCGTCACGAGCGCCGGCACGACCGCGAACAGCACGCGGGTGAGGTTCTGCCAGAAGGAAAGGAGCGCGTCAGTGGTCTCGACGTTGAAGTCGTTCTCGTCACCCGGCCGGAGCCGATGCGCAATCCTCATCGCGGCCTCGGCGCGCTGCATGCCGGGGCGGACGAGATCGGGAGTCGGCATCTTCACGGACACCGTCGTCGTGAGCCGCCGGCCATAAATCATCTCGAACACCGGCAGGGGCAGCAACACGAATCCGTCGAACGACTGACCGAGCACGCGTCCTTTCTTGGCGACGACGCCCACGACTTCGAAGCGCTGATTCTGGATCCGTATGTCCTGCCCGACCGCGGTGACGCTCTCGAACAGTTTCTCCGCGACGTCGGCGCCGATGACGGCGACACGGCGCTTGTCGCGGATGTCCAGATCGCTGAGGGGTCGCCCGCCGGAAAAGGAGTAATCCTGCACGATCTGGTACGGCGCGGTGACGCCGAAGATCGTCACATCCCCGATCTTCCGGTTGCGCCACATCACGTCGTTGATCGGTGTGGGCCAGCCGGATTGCCTGCTGACCGCGGCGGCCTCGGGGAGCGCGGCAGCCACAGCGGCGGCGTCCGCCTCGGTGATGCGTGGCCGCCGCTGCAGCCGCCGCATCTGCTCGTCGTCGTACAGCCCGACACTGATGGGAGTGCGCCGGACCTGAAACGAATTCTGGCCGATGAGCGCGTTGGAGATGTTCTCCGTCACGTAAGCGTTCATCCCCTGGATGATCGCGATCACGGCCACGAGGAACGTCACCGAGACGATGATCCCGAGCGTGGTGAAGAACGAGCGCAGCTTGTTGGCTCGTATTTGCGCGAGCGCCGTTGCCAGAATGTCGGCGAAGCTCATAGCCGCACAATATGCCCTTTTGACCATTGCACGGCGCCGCGCGTAATCGCTTTACTCGAAGCGGAGCGCCTCGACGGGGTCGAGCCGCGACGCTTTCATCGCCGGCCAAAGTCCGAACACCATCCCCGTCAGCGCGCTCACGCCCAGCGCCGCGATGATCGCGCCCGGCGGCGTCTCCGCGGGAATCGGCGTCAATTCACTTACGAGCATCGCCGCGACCGTGCCCGCGAGCAGCCCGATCCCGGCGCCGATGCTCGTCAGCGTCGCGGCCTCGACGAGGAACTGCCACAAAATCGTGAGCCGCGTGGCACCGAGTGCCTTGCGAACGCCGATCTCGCGCGTGCGCTCTGTAACGCTGATCATCATGATCGCGATGACGCCGACTCCACCCACCAGCAGCCCGACCGCCGACAGCGCGAGCATGATCACGAAGAACACGCCGAAGAAGCCGTTGTAGATCTCCATCAGTTGCTCCGACGTGACGATCGCGAAGTTGCTCGGCTGGCTCGGGCGCAGCCCGCGATTGCCGCGTAGATACCCGGTCACCTCATCGATCGCCTCGGCCTGCGACACGTCCGCGCGCGGCTTCACGGTCAGGTCGAGCCGCCTGGGCGAGCTGTCGAGGTGGCGCCGCGCCGTTGTGATCGGCACGATGCCGCGGGGGTCGTTGCCGTCTGCCGAAGAATTCGGCTTGCCGAGGAAGCTGCCGACGTTGTGGTGGACCCCGATGATTGCGAATGGCACCCCGTCTACAAGGATCTCCTTTCCAATGGGATCGGAGTCTCCGAGCAGCCGCTTGGCCAACTCGTCGTTGACGACGATGACGCGCGCGCCCGTCATCGCTTCCGCGTACGTGAAGTTCCGGCCCGCGACGATGTCACCGCCGTCAACCTCGAGCCAGCCGTGCGAGAACGCATCGCGGCCGGCGTTGAGGGACTTGTCCTTGTACTTGTAGCCACCCCCGCCGCCGATGTGCGCCGTCACGCCGGCGATGGACGGGAGCGACTCGATGCCGCGTGCCTCCGCCACTGTGAGCGGTGGATTGCGGCGCCAGGGGCAGGTGTCGTCGCTGCCGTCGCAGACTTCGCTCAAGCTGATGGGGCGCCTGAAGATCATGAAGCTCGTTGGGCCCGCTGACTCGAGGTCCTTGGCCACGCTCTTGTTGATGCCGTGCACGGCGGCGGACAGCGCGACCACGACAAAAACGCCGACGGCCACACCCATCATGGTAAGTGCCGCGCGCACTTTGTTGGAGCGGATCGCGTCGAACGCGATGCCGACCCCTTCCACGATGTTGAACAGCACGAAAGAAAACCGCACTACTCGGCCCTGAGCGCCACGATTGGATCGAGCCTGGCCGCGCGACTCGCGGGGTAGACACCGGCGACCACGCCGACTCCGGCACCGACGAGAATCCCGGTGATGATGGACCACGGTGCGACTGACGCGGGCAGCGGAGACAAACCCGCGATCAGCTGCGACAGCGCGATGCCGAGCGCGACGCCAATGGCGGCGCCGATGATGCTCAGCGTCGTCGCTTCCACGAGAAACTGCGCCAGGATGTCGCGGTAGCGCGCGCCGATCGCCTTCCGGATTCCGATTTCACGAGTGCGCTCGCTGACCGCGACGAGCATGATGTTCATGATGACCAGGGCGCCGACTATGAGCGCGATGGCCGTCAGGATCACGCCGGCGATGACCAGGTTCGACTGGATGTTTTTCCAGAAG
>JBKJKB010000325.1:0-7805 GCA_046597675.1 Gemmatimonadaceae bacterium | reverse complement strand
TTGACGGGAGGACTGCCCGGAGTACTCAAGACGAGGTTCGGGGCGCACGAAGTGATCGTGACGATCATGTTGAACTTCATCATCCTCGCGCTGCTGAACTGGCTCATCGTCGAGCATCTCCGCGAGGCCGACACGCTGCACACTCCGGAGATCAGCGCCGGCGCGGTGTCCAGGCTCAACGAGTTCATACCGGCGTTTCATGGGTCTGCCGCGAACGTCACCTTCCTGTTCGCGATAGCGGCCGCGGTCTGGTGCTGGTGGTATCTGTTCCGCACGCCGGGCGGCTACGCTCTGCGCGCAACCGGCCTGCAGCCGGACGCCGCCGAGTACAGCGGGATTCGCGTCGGGCGGGTGTGGATCAAAGCGATGGCACTCGGCGGGATGTTGGCGGCGCTGGGTGGAACGAATTTCGTGCTCGGCTACAAGCACTACTATGAAGACGGTTTTACCGGCGGGTCCGGCTTCCTCGCGATCGCCGTTGCCATCGTCGGGCGGAACCATCCGTTCGGCGTCGTGCTCTCGGCGTTTTTCTTCGCAACGCTGTCGCAAGGCGGTCTCGCGATCCACGCGCTCGTGCCAAAGCAGATGGTCGAAGTGCTCCAGGGGATCGTGATCCTCGCGATGGCCGCGTCGGTGCCTGAAGTTCAGCGCGCGCTGCGCGGCATGCGAAAGGCGGCCGAGTGAACCCCTTCGACTTCATCACCCAGACGCTGCGGATCGCCGTGCCGTATCTGTTCGCGGCAAGCGGCGGACTGGTAGCGGAGCGCGCGGGCATCGTGAGCCTCACGCTCGAAGGCTTCATGTTGAGCGGCGCCTTCACCGCCACGTTGGGTAGCTACTACTCGGGCAGTCCGGTGATCGGAGTGCTCGCGGGCGCCGCGGGTGGACTCATGTTCGGACTGCTGCACGGCATCGCCACGGTGCGCTTCCGTGCCGACCAGGTCGTATCGGGAATCGCGGTGAACCTGCTCGTCATCGGACTCACGCAGGTGATCCTGATGCTGCTGTTCGACAGCTCGTCGAACTCCCCGCGCGTGGAAGGTTTTCAGGCCGGGCTGTCCGGGTTCGGCGACCCGCTCGTGTGGCTCGGTCTCGCGTCGGTGCCGGTCGTCGCATTTCTATTGTATAAGACTCCGTTCGGCCTTCGCGTGCAGGCGGTGGGCGAGCATCCCGAGGCGGCGGCGAGCCTGGGCATCAACGTCCGGTTCATCCGATACGTCGCGGTCGCGATATCGGGCGTGCTCGCGGGCCTTGGTGGCGTCTATCTCGCGCTCGACCAGCACCAGTTCACCAACAACATGACCGCGGGTCGCGGCTTCATCGCGATCGCCGCCGTTATCTTCGGCCGGTGGGATCCGTGGCGCGCCGGCGCCGCCTGTCTGCTCTTCGCCGCCGCCGAGACGCTGCAGATCCAGCTCCAGGGCGCGAGCGGAATCCCGTCGCAGTTCATCGGAATGATCCCGTACGTGCTCACGATCGTCGCGCTCGCCGGTCTCGTGGGCCGCGCCGTCGCGCCCGCCGCGCTCGGCCGCACGGAAAACTGAGTGGTGATGTTTCCGTTTTTCCGCCGCGGTTTTCCCGGGCGTGTGCCCCGCGCCGGCGTCGAAAAACCCCGCGGACTGTTTTCCCGATGCTGAGGAAGGCGGGTGGTACTATCGAGTTTCCAGGCCGTCTTAGCGCGAAGCGCGTAGGCCGGGAAACTCGATAGTACCACCCGCCGACCCACACCAATGATCCAGACCGTCCGCAGCCGTTTTTCCGGAGCCACGCGCGGAAAGCTGTTCATACTGATCGTCACGAACTTCGTGGACATGGTGGGATTGCTCATGATCCTGCCATTGCTTCCGTACTACGCGGACGAGCTCGGCGGCGGCGGGATCGAAGTAGCGCTGCTCGTCTCCTCGTTTACGGCGGCGCAGCTGATAAGCGCGCCGCTCTGGGGCCGGTTCTCGGACAGGCATGGACGAAAACCGGCGCTGCTTGTAGGACTCGCTGCGGCGGCCATCGCGTATGTCGTGTTCGCGTTCGCGACGTCGCTCTGGCTGTTGCTGCTTTCCCGCATCGTGCAGGGCGCCGGCGGCGGAACCGTGGGCGTGATTCAGGCATACGTCGCGGATTCGACCGAACCGCAAGATCGCGTGAAAGCGCTCGGCTGGCTTTCGGCAGCGACGAACCTCGGCGTGGCGCTCGGTCCACCTCTCGGGTCGCTCGCGCTGTTGCTTGGGCGTCCAGGCCCGGGCTTGGTCGCCGCGACGCTGTGCGTTGTCAACATCGCCTTCGCGTCACGCTTTCTCAAAGAGTCCCGTGACATGACCGAAGCCACGGTGAAGCGCCCGGGCGCCTCCCGGCACGCGATCATGCGCGTCGTGACTCACTCGGGTGAGCCGGCTCCCCGACTTATCTGGATCTACGCGATCGCGATGGGCGCCTTCTCCGGAATGACCGCGATTCTCGCGCTCTTCCTGCTGGACGAGTGGTCCGTGGGCCCCGACAGGATCTGGATGGTGTTCACTTACCTCGGCGTAATTTCGGTCATCACCCGCGCTGGTATCCTCGGCACGCTCGTGGATCGCTTCGGCGAAGTGCGGCTGTCCCGCATCGGCCTTGTTCTGCTCGCAGTCGGCGTTGGCGCGATTCCGTTCGCGGGACACTACGTGCTGCTCGCTCTCGCGATCGCGCTCGTCCCCCTTGGGACCGCGTTCACGTTCCCGTGCGTTACCTCGCTGCTGTCCAGGCTGATTCCGAGCAACGAACGCGGTCTGTACATGGGCGTTCAGCAGACCTTCGGCGGTCTCGCGCGCGTTGTTGTCCCGCTGTGGGCCGGGTTCGCGTACGACCAGCTCGGACACGCTGTGCCGTTCTACACCTCTGCCCTCCTCATAACCGGTACGATTTTTCTCGGGCTCGGAATCGATGCGGGCAGCGGGACGAAAATCGCGGCCGCCTCGCCTGTGGTTGAGCCTGCTGCATGAAAACAACCTGATGCAGCGCTGGTCGCTCGCCAATTTCGTGATCGGGCCGAGCGGAAAGGTCGAGACGATGCGCGACGGGAATCGTCACGCGTACTGCTCCTCGACGGTCCTCGCGCCTATCGCCATTGCCAGTACCAGCAGGATCAGCAGTACGCTGTAGGCCGCGGCGGTTCCGAATGCGAGCGCGCGAAGCTGCGCCAGGATCTCGATCGATATCGGGCGATTGGCGTGAGTGTACAGCACGATGCTCGCGACGAACTCGCCGACCGCGGTCACCGCGGCGAGCAGGCCGCCGGCGATCAAACCCGGCCGTGCTGCCGGAATCACGACTTTCCGCATCGTCAGCCACCAGGAGGCTCCCAGTCCGCGCGCTGCATCCTCCAGCGCGGGATCGAGCTGCCTGAGCGAGCTCTCGGCCGCCGTCGCGACGAGCGGGACATTGCGGATGAAATAAGCGAGCGGGAGGATCCAAAACGTCCCCACCAGCACGATGCGTCCCGTCGAGAGATCGTTCTGATTGAAGGTGGCCGCGAGTCCGAGCGCGATCGCCGTCGCCGGTATCGCCCATGGAAGAGCGACGAGCAGGCCCAGAAGGGGTCGCGCGCTGAAGCGTCGCAACACCAGCAGGTACGCGGCGATGAAGCACACCACGATGTTCGCGGCGGTGGCAATGAGCGCCATGAGAACGCTGTTCGATATCGGCCGCCAGAGCTGCGCATCCGTCGCGAGCCGGCGGTAGTTCTCCAGCGTGTACTCGGGCGGCAGTATCTGAGTCGTCCACACGCCGTCGCGCGCGAAAGAAACCAGTATCACCATGAGGTGCGGCAATATCAGCGCGATCACGATTATCGCTCCGGCAATCGCGAGCAGGACTTGCAGCGGTCGTGAGCGGATAGCGCGCCTGGTGACGGTTCCCTTGCCGCTGCTCACCACTCTTCGCTTCTGCTGCAGGAGGCGGAACAAGGCGAGCGCCGCGATCGCGCTCAGCGCCAGCACCGTCGTCTCGACGTAGGCCAGGCCCATCGCGCCGTTCAATTTCGACGCGAGTATCTGCGTCGACAGCACGCGGATCCCACCGCCGAATACGTACGGCGCGGAGAAGGAGCCGAGCGAGTTCATGAAGACGAGCAGCATCGAGCCCGCGATCGCGGGCAGCAGCAGCGGCAGCGTAACCCGGCGGAGGCGATGTCGCGGCGAAGCACCGAGCCCCGCCGCGGCTTCGTCCAGGCTGGTATCGAACCGTTCGAGCCCCGCGGACACGAACAGGAATACGAAGACGTACATCGTATACGCGTGGACGAACACGATCGCCCAGAGCCCGGTAAGCCGCCAGGGCGATGCCTCCATGCCGAAAAGATTCTGCACGGCGCGTGTGACGACTCCGCTCTCGCCGTAGAGAAAGAGGAAGGAAATCACACCGACCAGGGGCGGCAGCGCGGCGGGCAGCGTCGCCACGATGCGGAGCGCGCGCCGGCCGGGAAACTCGAATCGCGTCAGCAGAAACGCCAGCGGCACTCCGATGACCAGCGCGGCGAAGACGGACGCCACAGAAATGATTAGCGTGCTGCTCAGCGCCTCGCGATCGGCCGGGCTCGCCAGGAACTCGCGCCAGTGCTGCAGCCCGCCTTCGAAACTGCCGAATATGACGGCGGCGTTCGGGTACAGGACGGTCCACAGCAGGAGCAGGAGAACTGGGAGCGCGAGCAGCCAGGTCCCGCCCGCCGTACGCTTCACGCTAGTCTCCGCATACCGGCACGGGGTTGCCGCGCGATCTCACGCCGACACGTTCGCCGATGTGAGCGCTGTCGTCCGTGCTCGGCACTTCCACGACAACGTCCGGCGCGAGCTCGACACGGTACACGATCGCGGACCCCGCGAAGCGCCGCGCGAGCACCACCCCTGTCCACGCATCCGGCGCATCGGCCACGGAGAGCTCGAGCAGCTCGGGACGAAGCATCGCATGCGACGGCCGGCCGGCTAGGCGCGCCGCGGTCCCGCTTACCGGGAACGACAGCGCGCGCTCGTGAATCGTGATCGTTGCCCGGCCATCGCCTATGGAGCATGGTACCAGCGCCCCGCGGCCGATGAACTTCGCGACCTCGAGCGACGCGGGGTTGTTGTACAGCTCGGCTGGCGTGCCCGTTTGAAGGATGCGGCCTTTGTGCAGCACCGCGATCCGGTCGGCAATGGCAAAAGCGTCCTCCTGATCGTGCGTCACCAACAGCGCGGGCACGTCGGCGCGCCGCAGGAGTGCGCTGAGATCGTCCCGCATCGATTGCCTCAGCACCGGATCGAGATTCGACAGCGGCTCATCGAGCAATAGGGCCCGCGGCTCGATCACCAGCGCGCGCGCCACCGCCACACGCTGCTGCTCTCCTCCCGAGAGTGATTGGATCGGCCTGTTCCCCGCGCCACCCAGTCCGACCCCCGCGAGCGCGGCGCGCGCCTTCTCCAACCGGGTCTTCCTGGAGACGCCTCTCGCCTCCAGCCCGAACGCGACGTTCTGCTCGACGCTCATGTGCGGGAAGAGCGCATAATGCTGGAAGACCATTCCGAACGCGCGCTTCTGCGGCGGAAGCCGGGTGATGTCCTTGCCGTCGACGAGCACCGACCCGCTGTCCGGATGTTCGTAGCCCGCCGCGATTCTAAGAGTCGTCGTCTTGCCGGATCCGGAGGCGCCGACGAGAGCCACAAGCTCCCCGGGGGCGACCTCCAGCGACACGTCGTCCACCGCCGTGTGCGCGCCGAACCGGCGAGTGATGTTTCGAAGATAGAGCGTGCCGCCGGAGCCGGCTGCGCCGGCCGCTGCATCACGCATCGTCACCTACGGCGCGATTGGTTTCGGATGTTGGCGTCCCAGTACTTCATCCACCTGTCGAGGTCGCGCGCGAGTACTTCGCGATCCATGGGCATGGGCTTGATGCGCGCGTTCGCGTCACGGATCCATTTCGGCAGCGAATCCGCGTGCAGATCGTTTCTGGCGGGGATGCGAAGATACCGCTCCGCCGACTGGAGCAGAACCGGCGCGCTCGTGACGAACTCGTAGTATGCGCGCGCGGCCTCCGGCTGATCGGTTCCGCGCACTATCGCGATCGCGTCCACCAGGAGCGGAGTGCCGCTCGCCGGGATCACATAGTCCACCGGGATCTTCGTCCGCTGCTGCAGCGTCGCAATGTCGGGCATGTCCCACAGCGTCACGATCCCTTCCTGTCGTCCGAGCTTCTGATACAGGATGGTGGGATTCAATACGTACTCGCGCGTGTTCTCGTCGAGTCTGCGGAGCCAGTCGTATCCAGCTTTTTCGGACCCGGTCTGCGCCAGCGAGCGCAGCATGATCGCACCGAAGATCGCGCGCATTGTCCCCGAGGCGACCGGGTCCCTGATGAGGACCTTGCCCTTCCACTTCGGATCGAGCACGTCATCCCAATCCTGCGGCGCCTCAGCAGCCGTCAGCACTTCGCTGTTGTACCCGATCACTTCGGGTGTGAGATATGTGCCGTACCAGAGATGCTGCGGATGTCGTGCTTCCTCGTTCACCGCGGCCGCCCACGTGGGAGTGTAGGCCTCGAGCAGGTTCTCCTTCGCCGCACGGTCGAACGCCTCCGCCGGCGCGCCGAACCACACATCCGCCTGCGGATTCGGCCCCTCCGCGCGCACGCGGTCGAGCACTTCCTGCGACCCCATGTCCACCCACTGCACGTCTATGGACGGATTCGCCTTCTCGAACTCCGTCTCGAGATAGCCGAGCAGATCCTTTCCGTGGGGGGAATACACGGTGAGCACTGAACGTCCGTCGCCGGAGCATGCGTTGAGAGCCAGGCAGAGCAACAACCAACGGCCAAGGGCGCTGTTCACGGCGTCAGCAGGTTGATGAACAACCGAGCCGCTCCCGGCACGCCCTCTTCCAGCTGTCGGAAAAGCGCCAGCGACGTGAACACGTACTTGCCCCGCCCGAGAGGAGCGACGAGTATCGCGGTGTGGACCGGCTGCTCTCCAGGATCGTTCATCGCCAGCATGGTGCGGTACCGCGGATCGAACTGGTCCGGCATGAATGTGGCGCGCTCCTGCACCCACCCCTCGAAATCCGCGAGCGTGATGCGATTCGGGCGCGTCAGCTCGCGGGCGGCGGGGTCGGTGATGACAACCGGCGCGATCTCGTCGGTGACACGATCGGGTGGCCGCGAGATTGTGATGGGATACGGCAGAATCCCTGGCGCCGCCATCATGTACTGCCCGACCTGCACGACGAGTCGCCCGCCGTTGGCGGCGTACTCCAGCAGCCGGCCGTTGTGCTCCACCAGTTCGCGGCTCACCTCATACATGCGTGGCCCTACAACTATGGTAGCAAAACGCGAGAGATCCTGCCGTGCGAGCTCCGCCGGCTCAATCAGAGTCACCGGAATCCCCAGCTCCCTTAGAACCCGCGGGCCCTCGTCCGCTCTTCCTGCGACGTAGCCGACGGTCAGCGCGTCCGGCGTCGCGACTGTCACCGCGGTCAACCGCAGATCAGAGGGGCGGTAAAGTTGCTGTCGGACGATATGCGGATAGTCGACCACCTGCACCGCCTCGTTGAACACACGTCCATTCGCTTCGGCCGTTATCCGCAAATCATGCTGCCCAGGAGGGAGTACTCCCGAAAGGCGAAACGAAACTGTTCGTGTAGCGCCTGCCGGCAGCAGCACGTCCAGCGTAGCCGGACTGGCGACGAGGCCCGTCGGAAGCGTGATGCGCACCGTGGCGCGCTGCTCGGCGTCGAAGCTCGACCGAATCGTGAGATTGATGTCACGGTCGATCGGAGTGTCCGCCCGCACGAACGAACGCCCCGGAACCGGA
>JBKJKB010000261.1:0-4131 GCA_046597675.1 Gemmatimonadaceae bacterium | reverse complement strand
CAGCTTCATCCTTATCATCCAACCCGCCCCATAAGGATCGCTGTTCACCAGCGCCGGCTCCTTGTCGAGCCGCTCGTTCACCTCGACGACCTCGCCGGCAACGGGGCTGAACAGCTCGGACACGGCCTTGACCGCCTCGATCGTCCCGAACACGTCGTGGCGCGCGAAGTTGGCGCCAACCTTCGGAAGCTCGACATAGACAACGTCGCCCAGTTCGCCCTGCGCGAAATCCGTGATGCCGATCTCGACCGTCGAGGGAGCAGTGGTGCGGACGTACTCGTGCTGCTCGGTGTAGCGGAGATCGCCAGGAACGTTCGCCAATTTTTCTCCGGTCAGGGCTCGTGAAGAGACGGTTGAGCCCGAAGTCTAAGCGAGCAGGGCGGTCCGGTTCAAGAAACCTTTACTTCTTCGGACGCGAGCGCGGCTTCGCGCTGCAGCTCGGCCCAGAGCGAACCGACTTCGTTCCGCAACTCCGTCATGGAACCCGTGTTCTCGAGCACGTAGTCGGCGCGCGCGCGCTTGAGCTCGGCCGGCATCTGCGCCGCGATCATCCGCAACGCCTCGGCTTCATCGAGGCCGCGCTTCTTGAGAAGCCGCTCGAAACGGATCGGCCGCGGCGCGTCCACGAGCACGATCTTGTCGAATTCGTCCACCATGTGCTTCTCGAACAGGAGCGGAACCACGCACACCATGACGCTGTCGCCTCGCTCCCGTGCCGCGGCTATCGCGGCGTCGCGTTTTTTCTCGATCTCGGGGTGAACTATCTCGTTGAGCTCCAGGAGCTCGTCGGGATCCTGAAAGACGGAATTGCGCAGCGCGTCCCGGTCGAGCGAGCCGTCGGGGCTCAGCACCGACCTCCCCCAGTTCGCGGTGATCGCTTTGAGGGCCGGCGTGCCCGGCGCCACGACCTCACGCGCGAGCACATCGGAATCGATCACGGTCGCGCCATGCTCCCCGAGAAGTCTGCTGACCTCGGTTTTTCCTCCGGCGATGTTGCCTGTCAGGCCAACGAGAAGCATTACGGGTCCGGCTCGGGAACGCGGCAGTCGCCGCTGGGAGTGCATGAAGCGGGGGTACATTCTGGGGCATTACTTTGGCAGGATCAATGCCGGATTTCGCTAAACAGATGACGGCTACAGCAGCGCCACCTGGGCGGCGTCGGCGGCTGGTACGGAATGGCACATGCGGCACCTGGCCTCATACGAGTCGGCCGCGCCAACCATGATCTGGGGCGAGGAATAGGGGGCCGGGCGGCCATCGATCAGCCGCTGATTGCGGCTCGCGGGCCCCCCGCACAGGACGCAGATGGCGTGGAGCTTGTCAACGACCTCGGCCACGGCCATAAGCTGGGGCATCGCGCCGAACGGTTCCCCGCGGAAATCCGTATCCGTGCCCGCGACGATTACCCGCCGTCCGCGCTGAGCCAGGTCGGTCACGACGCCGATGATGCCGATGTCGAGGAACTGCGCTTCGTCGATCGCGATCACGTGCGCGCCCGGATCCACCGCGCGCGCCAGCTGCGCCGAGGAGTCGACCGGGATAGCTTCGACCATTCTGCCGTCGTGGCTCGATATCGAGTAGATACCGGAGTAGCGCGAGTCCAGGTGCGATTTGAACACCTGCGCTTTCTTGCGCGCGATCAGCGACCGGCGGACGCGGCGGATCAGCTCTTCGCTCTTGCCGCTGAACATCACGCCCGCGATCACTTCGATCCATCCGCCGGCCGGTTGAAAAATCGAGCTCACCGCCGGCTGCCTCCGCGATCTCCCCCGCGTCCGCGTGGCGGACCTCCGCGGGGCGGACCTCCGCGGCCTGAGTCGCGACTGCCGTAGCGTCCGGAATCACCGGGTGGGCCCCCGCGAGGCGGGCGGTCGTCACGTCCCCGGGGCGGCCTGTCGTCCCGTCCGCGTGGCGGGCGCTCATCACGGCCTCGCGGCGACCTGTCGTCCCGGCTGCGGGGAGGACGGTCGTCGCCGTTGCGTGGCGGGCCACCGCCGTCCGGCGCGGAAGGCCGACGGTCGGGACGAGGAGAACCCGGGCGTGGAGCGGCTCGCTCCGGCGGTACCCCGGGGCCTGGGCGGGGCGGCTTTGGTGCAACTGGTACCGCCAGCGCACGGTCCCGCTCCCGCTCGAGCAGTCGCAGCAGAGCGGCAGCGATCTCGACGGCGTCGTACTGCTCCAGCAGCGGCTCCAGAGACGTCATCTCTCTGAACGCAACGCCGTCGTCGAGCACCTGCTTGAGCTCGGCGCGCAGCGTGTCTTCCTTGCGACGCGCCTGGCGAACGGCGTCGCCAACCGCCAGCGGCCGCGCCATTCCTCCCGACAGTTGCTTCAACCCGCCCACGTCGCGAGCCTCGACGAACGCGATCACGCGAGCCGCCGTCACCGCGCGCGCCGCTTCGATGTCGGCAGCGGCGAGCGGCGGATCGTAAAAAATGATCGTGTGCACGTTCTCACCGGCCGGCATCGAGCTGACACGCACGGCGTCGTCCGCGCGTCGGTAGCCGAGCTGCGAGAGTGTCCGCCTGGCGTCGCTCTCCGATTCCGGATGGCGGGCGACGATCACCGCGGAAGGCGGATCGAGCTCGTCGAGCAGCCGCCAGAGTGACGCCGGTCGCGCGGCCGACGGCGTGGTGACGTACTCCATCGCCATGGGCGAAGTCTCTTCGGCGTCGGCGGCAGCCACGGCGCGCCGCGCGCGAAACATGTACCTGTCGATGAAGCTCTGGACGGCCGGCGTCACTTCTCTCACCACCAGCGTCCTTGCGGCACCCTCCGGCAGCTCGGCGAGAATCGCCTCGAGAGCGGCGAGCTGATCACCGCCGGCCTCGATGACGTCCTCGATCCAGGCGAACAACACCGCCTTGACGCCGTCGAGGCGGAGAACGGATCTCGATACCAGCGCCCGAAGCACCACTGGGGGCCCGGCCACCGCCGGGACAGGAACGCCGGCCATCATCCTGGCCGCGCGGTGCTCGGCGGTCGCGGGAAACAGGTCGATGCCGACCGTCCCGAATCGCTCGAACGCTCCCCGGACTACGGCGAAAGTGCTGGCCGGATCGGGGGTGATGACGAGGAACTGAGTCGCCGCTACTGTGCTGTCGACGCGTTCCATCGACGGCGTGATGACCTCCGCGAGCGAGCTCCAGTCCCGTGGCAGGACCCGGACGACGTTCTGGGAGCGGGAGCTGGTACCTGTCGACTCGTCTTCGGTTTTCTTATCGGTCATTTGCGTGGTTGCCGTACATTCATAGCGTCGCCCGTTGCTGCCCGGTAATGTTAGGAATCTACCACCAAGCGTCCGCATGATAACCGCGATCGTTCTCATCAAATCAGAGCCACGACTGATTCCGCAATGCGCTACAGCCCTCGCCGGAATCGAGGGTGTTTCGCAGGTGTATTCGGTATCGGGTGAATGGGACCTCGTCGCGATGATCGAGGTCACCGACTATGAGAGCGTCGCGCGCGTCGTCACCGAGCATTTCCCCACCGTCCCGGGACTAGTCCACACGCAGACGCTGACCGCATTTCGCGCTTACTCGAAAAAGGACCTGGAGCAGGCCTGGGACATCGGTATCGAGTGAAGGCAGGGCGTTAGGTGGCTCTTCTGCAGCCGGGTCCGGACGCCGCGAGCCGCGCGGCTCTGCGGTACATACAGCGTCTGTTGCCCGGGGTCGACGCGGTCGAAGCCGGCCAGCTGTCGGAACCCGCGTTTCCGCGGACGGATCCACCGCAGCTCGTGGCTGCGCCGATGCTGGATGGCGGCGCCATGCGCGCGATCCGGGTTCAGGGCGAGCCTGAGGCGCGATTCGCGGCTTTCCTCGACGGAACTCAGAGCGTGCGGGTCATCGGGTGGCGCGGCGGAGTGCCGATCGTGCTGGGGATCGTGGCCGCCGCGGTGCGCGAGCGCGTCGACCGCAGGCTTCTGACATGGACTGGAAGCGCGCCGCTGGTGGAGCGGCGCCTCTACCTGCCGTTCGCGTACGCACCGGCGCTCGCATTCGAGCGTGATGCGGTCTTTGCCGTCGTAGACACGACGGACGAAAGCCTGGGCGAGCTGCCGTCGCGCCATCCGGCCGCTCTGCTCGAAAGCGCCAGCAAATCGATCCGCCGCGACCGCGAGCGCGTCGA
>JBKJKB010000242.1:0-8749 GCA_046597675.1 Gemmatimonadaceae bacterium | reverse complement strand
CAACCAGCTGCTCCGCAACTTCTGGCAGAAGGGGGTCAACAGCTGGTTGGAGTTGTGCGCTGTGAACGCGAGCGAAGCGATGACACCCGCCTGCATGAAGTTCACGTTGTCGCGCGCTCCCCAGCGCACCTTCTGCGTCGGCGGGAAGGGCCGGTACCACTGGCGGGTCGTGACCGCGTTACCCGCGTACCGGCTGTTGGTGAGGTCGCGGATGTACGTGTTCGCGCCGGCGTTACCGAACGTTTCGTAGAACCGGCCGATGCCGTTGTGGTTATTGGTGATCCAGAGGGCGTAGCCCGGGTACCAGCCGTCGTAGAATCCCCACGTCCATACTCCGGGCAGGCCCTGCGCCGTGAGCTGCGTGACTTCGTTCTGCGCGAACAGGTGCCACTCCCCGATCGTGATCGGGTCGAGCGTCTCGTTGTACGGTCCGGTGCCCGTCGAGATGTACAGCAGCGGCACGGACTCGTGCAGATCGAGCGACACGACGGGAAACCACTCGAAGTAGGAGCGATAGATGGACTTCGTCAGCTCTTGCGAGATCTGAATGCCGTCGCGGTTGTTGTCGTGGAACACGTACTTGCCCCAGTACGGCGCGCTGCGCGGGAAGCCATCGTCCCACTCGGTCCGGGCGCGCGTGTAGCGGTAGTACCAGTCCACCAGCTTGTCGCGGCCGTCGGGCTCGGCGACGGGATTGATCAGCGTTATGACGTTGTCACGGATTGTGCGGATCTGTGCGTCGTCGCTCACCGCCAGCCGGTACGCCAGCTCCATCAGCATCTCCGGCGAGCCCATCTCCGTCGAGTGGAGTCCGCCGCTCATGTAGTAGATCGGCTTGGCGCGGGCGAGCACCGACTCGAGCTCCGCCGCGGGCAATCGCCGGGGATCGGCCAGTCTCGCTGCGATCGCCTTTTGCTCCTCGATCTGGGGCAGCAGCGCGTCGCCCGCGATCGTGATGAGCAGCAGCTCTCGTCCTTCCTCGGTCGTGCCGACGTTCTGAACGCGCACCCTCGGCGTCGCCGCGGCGAGCGCGCGATAGTAGGCGTAAATGTCGGTGGTGCGGTGCATGACACCGGGCGCGCCGATTACGGTGCCGAAGTGTTTCTTGGGCGACGGTACGCTCGCGTGCTCGGGCAGGGTAGCGACGGTCGCCGGGAGGAACAGCGGGTCCGACGTATACTCGCGCACCAGCCGCGCGTATTCCACGTCGACAGTCTGCTGCGCGGTAACGGGTGCGGCGGTGATCAGGACGAGGGCGAAGAGCGCGAGGAAGCGGCGGAGCGTCATGTGGTCACCTTAAGGTTTCTGTGCGTTGTCGCGGTGCGGCCCACGCAGAGGTGTGTGTAGCGGTTCGGGGTCACGGGGACGGCTGTCCTCGCAGGGGGCGTCTTAGCGGGCGCAGTTTGCCCGCGTAGCCCCCGAAGAGGATTGCCGTCCCCGTGACCCCGAACCGCTATCGGAGCAACGACTTTGCGATCGTCTGAAGCTGCATGTTCGACGTGCCTTCATAGATAGTCCCGATCTTGGCGTCGCGATAAAACTTCTCGACCGGATAGTCGGTGGTGTAGCCGTATCCGCCGAACAGCTCCACGCATAACGACGTCACGCGCTCGCAGACCTGCGACGAGTAGAGCTTGGCCATGGCCCCCTGGCGCGCGATGTCGTGCCCCGCGTCCTTGAGCCGCGCCGCGTTGTAAACCATCAGCCGCGCGGCCTCGAGCTCCGTCCCCGCCTGGGCGATTTGAAACTGGATCGCCTGAAAGTGCGCCAGCTCCTTGCCGAACTGGCGTCGCTCCTGGATGTAGCCGATCGCCGCGGTGAGCGCGCCCTGCGCCACGCCGATCATCTGCGCGCCGATGCCGATGCGACCTTCGTTCAGCGTCTCGATCGCGATCTTGTAGCCCTGGCCCACCGGGCCGAGGACGTTGGCCGCCGGCACTTCGCAATTGTCGAGTAGCAGCTCCACGGTGCTCGACGCGCGGATGCCCAGCTTGTCTTCCTTCTTGCCGACCGTGAAGCCTGGCGTGCCGCGCTCGACGATGAACGCCGTGATCCCCTTGTAGCCCGCCGCCGGATCCGCGTTGGCGAAGATGATGAACAGCTCGGCTTCAGCGCCGTTGGTGATCCACATCTTCTGGCCCTTGAGCACCCAGCCATCGCCCTTCTTCTCGGCGCGCGCGGCTAGACCAAACGCATCGGAGCCCGAGCCCGCCTCCGACAGCGCGTACGCGCCGACTATCTCGGATGTAAGTCGCGTCAGGTACCGCTGCTTCTGTTCGTCGCTGCCATACTTGACGATCGGAAAGTTGACCAGCGTGTTCTGCACGTCGCACAGGATCGCGGCGGACGCGTCCACCTTGCTGATCTCCTCGACCGCGAGCGCGACCATCATCAGCGAGCCGCCCGCGCCGCCGAACTCTTCGGGCACTTCGATCCCCATCAAGCCAAGCTCGAAGTATTTCGGGATCAGGGTCGGATCGAGCTTGCACGCCTTGTCCATGTCGCGAACGCGCGGGCGGACCTCTTCGTCCGCGAACGCAGCGATCGCGTCGCGGAACATCTCTTCCTCTTCGGAGAGGATCGTGAGCGGGGGCCGCGTCGTATCGGTCATGCGCTCACCGGCAGCGTCTGCTTCACGCGGCACGCGTCGCCGCAGGAGATCTCCACTTTGTCGGGACTCCAGCAGCCATGCAATGGACCATGTCGTTCGCCTCCCGGCGGCGGGAGCCATGGTCAATCAATAGAATCGCCTTCATTTAGGGAATCTTACCATACCGGACCTGGCATCGGGAACATCCCGGTAGTCTCGGTCTCGGAGCCTAGCTAAGCAGTCAGGGTCGGCTTTGCAGTGGTGCTGTCCTTAAAGACGTCCAACGCCAACTCGACCTTTCCAAACGGCGCTGATACCTGCGCCCCCTGCACGATCGGCCTGACACGGTCCAGCATCTCCCGCGCGATCGCGATCCCTTCGGCGACGCCGGCTTCCTTCGACTGCTCGCCTGCCTTCCGCATCCGCGCGATGACGTGATCGGGGACGCTCACCCCCGGCACTTCATTCGCCAGGAACTCGGCGTTCCGCACCGACACCAGCGGCCAGATCCCGGCGATGATCGGGATGCGCACGTGCTCGATCTTCTTCATGAAACTCTCGAGCTGATCCACGTCGAACACCGGCTGCGTGATCGCGTACTCCGCGCCTGCCTCGACTTTCCACTCGAACCGCTTGATCTCGTGCGGGATGTCGAGCGCCGCCGGATTCACTCCGACGCCGATTGCGTACGACGTCGGCGCGCCGATGGCGTTGCCGCCGGGATCGAGCCCGCGATTGAGCCGCGCGACGAGATTCGTCAGGCCGATCGAATCGATGTCGAACACCGCCGTGGCGTTCGGGTACGGCCCCATCTTCGGCGGGTCGCCCGTGATGATGAGGATGTTGCGCAGCCCGACCGCGGCCGCGCCGAGCAGATCGCTGAGCATGCCGAGCAGGTTTCGGTCACGACAGCAATAGTGCACCACCGTTTCGATCCCGACTTGCTGCTCGATCAGCAGGCTCGTCAGCACCGCGCCCATCCGGCTCTGCGCTCGCGGGCCGTCCGGCACGTTGACTGCGTCGACTCCCGCCTCCTTGAGCGAGCGGCAATCGCCGATCATCCGCGACGCATCAACGCCGCGCGGCGGCACGATCTCGACGGACGTCACGAACTCGCCGCGCGCGATCTTGGCCGCGAAGCGCGACCGGTCGGCGAACGGAATCGGTTCTACTCCCGCGGCTTCCTCGGGTGCATCCGGTCGCTGCCTGCGGCGTTCGACGGACGGCGCCATCGCCGTGCGCGGCGACAACGGGCGAATGCCCTCCACGATCGCCGCGATGTGCTCGGGCGTCGTTCCGCAGCAGCCGCCCACGACGCGCGCGCCGGCCTGCACGAGGTGCCGGGCATAAGTCGACATGTACTCGGGACTCGCCATGTACATGCTGCGCCCGCCGACATCGCGCGGCATGCCGGCATTGGGTTGCGCGCTCAGTTTACGGCGCGTGACCGGCACCATCTTCTCGATCGCGTCGAGAATCGTCTGTGGGCCGACCGAACAGTTGAGCCCGATAATGTCGGCGCCGAACGAGTCGAGCGTCTTCGCAACGTCCTCGGCTGTCACTCCGTATGGCGTGAGGCAGTCGGTTCCGATCGTCATCTGCGCGATGACCGCCATGTCGCGGTCCACCTCGCGAGCCGCGAGGATCGCCTGCTCGATCTCGTGGATGTCGGCGAAGGTCTCGAGAAGAAATAGATCTACGCCGCCCGCCACGAGCCCGCGCATCTGCTCGGCGAACGCGGCGCGGGCTTCGTCCAGGCTCGTCGGTCCGTAGGGCTCGAGACGCACGCCGAGCGGGCCGACGGCGCCGGCGACGAGCACGTCTCCCTCGCCCGCCTGCGCAGCGAGCTTCGCCGCGGTCTCGTTGATCTCCGCGACCTGACCGCCAAGCCCGAACTGCGAGAGCTTCATGCGGTTTGCGCCAAAGGTGTTGGTCTCGATCACCTCGGCGCCAGCATCGACGTACGAGCGATGCACCTCGCGCACGAGATCAGGAGCGCGCAGGTTCAGCTCGTCGTAGCACTGGTTGATGAACACGCCTTTCGCGTACAGCTGCGTTCCCATCGCGCCATCGAACACGACGACCTGCAACGGGTCGAGCAGTCGTGCGAGCTTCGCGTCGTCAGACAACGGCAGCCTCCGGCTCACCGGCGGGCGCGTCGGCCGCGCCGGCCGCGCCGCGAACGGCGTAGTACTTCGCCTCCGGATGGTGCACGATGATCGCGGCCGTGGACTGCTCCGGGAGCAGTTGGAACGACTCCGTCAGCCCCATGCCGAGTGCCTCCGCGGCGGGGAGCAGCTTGAACACCGTGGCGTGGTCGTCGAGATCCGGGCACGCGCCGTAGCCCCACGAGTATCTCTTGCCCGTGTCGAGCCCGAGCTCGCGCTTGATCCGCCGATGCATCCATTCCGCCACAGCTTCCGCGGCTTCAACGGCGAGGCCGTGCGTGTAGTACGCCTCCGAGTATTCGTTGGCCGACTGCAGCCGGTCGAACTCCTTGCTCGCGGCGTCGCCGACCGTCACGATCTGAAGCGCGACGACGTCAACGTCGGAGCTCTCGCTCGACCGGAAGTAATCCGCGAGGCAGAGCCGCTCGCGTCCTACCATGCGCGGAAAGTGGAAGCGAGCGATCTCGCGCAGCGAGCCACCGTCGCTCTGGTACGCGGCGGGATCGTAAACGACGATGTCGTTGCCGATGGACTGAACGGGGAAGTAACCGTAAACGGCCTGCGGCCCCAGCCATTTGCGCGCGGCGGCGTCGGCCTTGAGCCGCGCGAGCGTGGGCTCGAACTCGTTGCGCACGGTGGCTTTGTACTGGTCGCCGGAGCCACGCGCGCCCCACTGCAGGCGGTATAGCTCGTCCAGGTCGAGCAGCTCAAAGACTTCGTCGAGCGGGATGTCACGCAGCACGCGCGTCCCCCAGAACGGAGGGCGCGGTACCGGATTGCCGGCGGTGACATCACTGCGCGTACCAGCTGCGTCGCCCACGGCGATGTCCTTGCCGACGGCAGTTCGCAGAAAAACGTCGGTGCGCGCATCGTCGAGGTTCTTCGCGATAAACTGCTCGCGCTTTTTCCCGTTCTGCAGCACGTCCATCGTCTCCAGTCCCTCGAACGCGTCCTTGCAGTAGAACACGCCGGCCTCGAACGCGCGCTCGCCCTCGACGAACAGCGCGCGCCGGCCGAACCGCCGGTTGATGGCCGCACCGCCGATCAGGACGGGGATATTCATGCCGCGCTTGTCGAGCTCCTTGACGCACAGTGGCATCTGCTTCGACGTCGAAACCAGCAGAGCGCTCAAACCGATCGCGTCGGCGCCTACTTCGGCCGCCTTCTCGAGGATCGCATTGACCGGGACCTGCTTGCCGAGATCGAACACGGTGTAGCCGTTGTTGGATAGAATCGTGTTGACGAGCGATTTGCCGATGTCGTGCACGTCGCCGTACACGGTGGCGAGCACGACCTTGCCCTTGGTATAGCCCTCGGCTTTCTCGAGGAACTGCTCGAGGTACTTGACGGCCTTCTTCATCACCTCGGCGGATTGCAGCACAAAAGGCAGGATCAGCTCGCCCGCGCCGAACTTGTCGCCGACGTCCTTCATTGCCGGGAGCAGCACCTCGTTCAGCACGCGCACGGGGTTCTCGCGCACGCCCGCTTCGTCGAGCTGCGCCTCGATCCCTTCCTTCTTCCGGTGCACGACCATCCAGTGGATCCGCTCGTCCACGGACATGCCCGCGGTCGGATCCTCCTTCTCGGCGGGTTTCGCGACGCCGTCGCCGCCGACGCCCGCGAAGTACTCGATGAACCGCTGCAGGGCGTCGGGCCGGTTGTTGAACACGAGGTCGTCGGCCAGGGCGCGCTCTTCCTGCGAGATCTCGGCGTACGGCCGGATGTGCGCCGGATTCACGATCGCCGCGTCGAGCCCCGCCTGCACGCAATGGTGCAGGAACACGGAGTTGAGCACGCTCCTCGCCTCGAGCGTGAGCCCGAAGCTCACGTTGGAGACGCCGAGTATCGTGGAGACGCCGGGCAGCTCGCGCTTGATGAGGCGGATGCCTTCGATCGTCTCGTGGCCCGAGTCGATCCACTCCGCGTCGCCGGTAGCGAGCGTGAATGTCAGCGCGTCGTAGATGATGTCTTCGGGCGCCAGGCCGTACTCGCCCACGACGATGTCGTAGATCTTTTTCGCGACCTCGAGCTTCCGCTCGCGCGTCTTCGCCATTCCGATCTCGTCGATCGTGAGCGCGATGACGGCGGCCCCGTGCTTCTTGACGAGCGGCACGACGGCATCGATGCGCACGCGGCCGTTCTCCATGTTGATGGAGTTCACGATCGCGCGCCCTGGAACGTGCTCCAGTGCGGCCGCGATCACGTCCGCCTCAGTCGAGTCGATCACCAGCGGTGTCTCGACGCTCATCGAGAGCAGCTTGACGACCTTCGACATCTGCTCGGCTTCGTCGCCCCGCTCGGTCAGCGCGACGCACACGTCGAGCACGTGCGCGCCGGAGTCCACCTGGTCGCGTGCGACGTCGAGAATGCCCTCGTAATCGTCGGCGAGCAGCAGTCGCTTGACCTTGCGCGAGCCCTGCGAGTTCACGCGCTCGCCTACGAGGAGCGGTGGCGGATCCTGGTGCAGCGTGATCGCGCGCATCGCGGAGCTGACGCGCGGCACATGTCGCTTGCCATTGGAGCCGGCGGTTGCGGGTGACTTCTCCGCCTCGCGAACCGCGGTGACGATCTCCTTAAGGTGCTCGGGTGTAGTGCCGCAGCATCCGCCGACGACGCGGACTCCGAACTCGCGCACGAACTCCGACAGCGCTTCGGCCATCGGCGCCGGCTCGAGCGGGTAGATCGCTTCGCCCGTGCCGGTGTTGAGCGGAAGTCCAGCGTTGGGAATCACGGAGATCGGGAGCGTCGCGTGCTCGCTCAGATAGCGGATCGGCTCGCGCATGTGTTCGGGACCCGTCGAGCAGTTGAGTCCGATCACGTCGACGTTGAGCGCTTCGAGCGTCGTCATCGCGCTCGCGATGTCGGTGCCGAGCAGCATGCGACCGCTCGTGTCGAGGGTGATCTGCACCTGCAGCACCACGCGCTTTCCGATCTCCGCGAACAGCCGTTCGATGCCCGTGACGGCGGCCTTTACTTCGAGGATGTCCTGCGACGTCTCGATGAGGAGCACGTCCACGCCGCCCTCGACGAGATATTTCGCCTGCTCGTAGAAGTTCTCCGCGAGCTCCTCGAAGGTGATCCACGACAGCGTCGGATCGGAGCTGGAGGGAAGCATGCCTGTCGGGCCCATCGAGCCCGCGACGAACCGCGGCTGGCCGGCAGTAGCGAACTTGTCGCACGCCGCGCGCGCCAGCTTCGCGCCACCGACGTTGATCTCGCGCACCTTGTCGCCCAGCCCCCACTCCGCCAGCCGGCGCGGAGTCGATTGAAACGTGCACGTCTCCACCACGTCGCAGCCGACCGCGAGAAACGACTCGTGGATGGCCTGGATGACGTCAGGGCGCTTGAGGATGAGGTAGTCGTTGCACCCTTCCAGCTCTTTCCCGCCGAAGTCCTCGGCGGTCAGGTTGTGGCGCTGGATGTTTGTCCCCATCGCGCCGTCGTACACGAGGACGCGGCGGTCGAGGGCTTCGAGGTACGGGAGCTTTATGTCTGGCACGGGCATAGGGTCGGAAATAAAAAAAGCCCGCGAGCTAAGTGCGCCGGGCGTGGCGCTTTAGCGTTTGTTTAACGTGGCCGCAATTTGCCTGAAATCGCCACGGGCTTTCATAATGTCGTGTTGCTGCTACTACTATAGCAGCGATGCGCCATTGGGGCAAGAATCCCGTGGGCTCATGTCACCTTTTCCCGCGAGCGGCTACTCAGTCCGGAGAGGCACCCAATCCAGGGGCCCGTCAATCACCGGAGCCTGATCATGTCCCCTACGAATCGCACTCCCAGCAGGGCCCTTGCTGCGGCATTGATTTGCGCGTTCATCGGTGGCGCACCGCTCATCTCGAAGGCGCAGTCTGCAGCCAGCGAGTCAACACCCAAAGTCGCGAACTCTACGCCCGCCTTTTCGGCCGTGCGCGTGGGCCGCGGACGACCGATGATACTCATTCCCGGGCTCCTTTGCGGCGGGGAGGTCTGGATCGGCGCCGTCGAACGATAT
>JBKJKB010000189.1:0-3389 GCA_046597675.1 Gemmatimonadaceae bacterium | reverse complement strand
ATGAAATCCTGGCCGATCGCGAGCAGCTGCGTGAGCAGCGAGATGCGGCCCACCGTCTGCCGCCGAGCGCGCTCGAGATGATCGTAGAAGCCGGGGTCCTCGAATTGCGCGAGGTCGAGCGTGGCCGCGTGCTGCATCAGCCGGACGCTCATTTTGTTGGAGAAGAGATCGCCGAGCAGGCTCTCGGCCAGGGACGACGCCCGCGCGAGGACTTCGCCAGTGACGACGACGGCGAGCTCCATCGCGAGATAGCGCCACACGTCGCCGAAATCGCCACGGCCCGCGCGCGCCTCCAGCACCGAATCGATAATCAGCTTTCCGATCCAGAACGTGAGGATCGGGATGAATCCGCGCGCCACTCTCAGCGTAGCCATCGCGAACGCCAGACCGCGATGCGTTTCCCAGACGAGCTTCGCGAGCGCAGGCACGTAGCGCAGCGCCTCGAGGCGCTCGTGCCACGTTGCGTCGCGCGTGTCGGGTCGGGTCGGCGGTATGAATCCGCTGGTCGGCGGGTGCGTCACGGGCGGTCAGGGTCGATATTAGTACCGTTATAATGCGCGGACAGGGTGTCGCGCACCACACGGCCAGGGATGGATGATAGCAGGCACGCAGTCTGATCTGTCACAGCAGGAGATCGAACGGTACAGCCGCCAGCTTTCGCTGCCGTCCATTGGTATCGAGGGACAGCGGAAGCTCAAGCGCGCCCGTGTACTGGTGGTCGGAGCAGGCGGGCTCGGCTCGCCGGCCCTGCTGTACCTGGCTTCGGCGGGAGTCGGCACGATCGGACTGGTGGACTTCGATCCCGTGGATCTCACCAACCTGCACAGGCAGATCCTGTACACGGAGGCCGACGTCGGCGGCTCGAAGACGCGCGCCGCGTCGGCACGGATCGCCGCGGCGAACCCGCATGTGCACGTCGAGGCCTACGACACGCGGCTCACCTCCCGCAACGCGCTCGAGATCGCGGCCGATTACGACATCATCGTTGACGGCACGGACAACTTTGCCACGCGCTATCTGGTCAACGACACGGCGGTCCTGCTGGGCAAGACGAACGTGTACGCCAGTGTGCTGCGGTTCGAGGGCCAGGCATCTGTCTTCGCCGCGCCTGGCGGTCCGTGCTACCGTTGCCTCTTTCGCGACCCGCCCCCGCCGGGACTCATACCCAACTGCGCCGAAGCGGGCGTGCTCGGCGTGCTGCCCGGGATCATGGGGAGCATCCAGGCGTCGGAGACGATCAAACTGATAACGGGCGCGGGAACGCCGCTCGTGGGTAGACTGCTGCTGTTCGACGCGCTGGCGATGCGCTTTCGCACGATGGAGGTACGGCGTGATCCCGAGTGCCCCATGTGCGGCACTCGCGAGATCCGTGAGCTCGTCGACTACGACGCCTGGTGCGGGTCCACTGCCGCTCAGCCGGGCGACGAAGGGCAGGCTGTTGTGGGAGAGATCAGTCCCGTCGAGCTGTCGGAGCGCATCGCCCGCGGTGAAGACATACAGCTGCTCGACGTTCGGGAGCCGTACGAGTGGGCGATCGCGCGGCTTCCAGGGGCTCGACACATTCCATTGGGCACTTTGACGGAGAGGATACAAATGCTCGACCCCGCCCGGGAGACGATCGTGTACTGCAAGTCCGGGATCCGAAGCTTCGCCGCGGCGACGCAGCTGGCCGGCGCCGGATTCACCAAGGTGGCGAATCTTTCCGGCGGGATATCCCGCTGGTCAGCTGACGTCGACTCGTCCATCCCCAGGTACTGAGGCGCCATATGACGGAAGCATTGACGGACCCGATTGCGATCTTCAAGGACGCGTTCGCGCGGGCGCAGCGCACCGATCGAGCACTGCTACCCGACCCGAGCGCGATGAGCCTCGCGACGGTGGGTGAGGATGGATCACCCTCTCTCCGCATCATGTTGCTCAAGGGCGTGGATGAGAACGGATTCGTTTTCTACACGAATCTGGAGAGCCGGAAGGGTCGTGACCTCCGAATACAGCCCCGCGCGGCGCTCTGCTTTTATTGGCCCGCGCTCGACCTTCAGATCAGAGTCGAGGGAAGCGTGACGCCGGTCACCGGCGAAGAAGCCGACGAGTACTTCGCCTCCCGCCCGAGGGGGAGCCAGGTCGGCGCGTGGGCGTCGAAACAGAGCTCCGTAGTCGAGGGCGCGGGCGAGCTCGACGCGCGAATCGCACGGCTCGAGAAGGAATTCGAAGGGCGGGACGTGCCCCGTCCGCCGTTCTGGTCCGGTTTCCGCGTACATCCGGGGATGATCGAGTTCTGGGTCAACCGGGCAAGCAGGCTGCATGAAAGGACGCGGTACACTCGCGATGGTGATGGTTGGAAAACCGAGACGCTCTACCCGTGACGGCGGCTAGCTGCTAGCTGCCAGCTTCCATCATTAGAATGCTTTCATGAGAATGCTTTCATGGCTGTAACCAGAGAATCAGCGGAGACCGTAGTCGCGCCCACGTGGACCGTGGAGGACTCCCGCGTCCTCTACAACGTCGAGGGCTGGGGCGGCGGATACTTCGAGATCAACGAGCAGGGGCACATCGTCGTGCGTCCGGACGCGTCGTCGCCGGCGCGCGAGCTGGATCTGTACGAACTGGCGTTGGACCTCGAGGCGCAGGGGGTCGGCATGCCGCTGCTGCTGCGCTTCTCCGACATCCTCCGATCACGCATCCGCCTTCTGTCGCGAAGCTTCACCGATGCGATCAAGGAGTTCGCGTACACCGGCGCGTACACCACGGTGTATCCGATCAAGGTCAACCAGCAGCGGCACGTCATCGAGGAGATCGTCGAGTTCGGGCACGAGGACGGGATCGGACTCGAATGCGGGAGCAAGCCCGAGCTGCAGGCCATCCTGGGCCTGGCCACGCACACCGATCATCTGATCGTCTGCAATGGGTACAAGGACGAGGAGTTCATGCGGCTCGCGCTCATGGCGCAGAAGCTCGGACACCAGGTATTCATCGTGCTGGAGCAGGTGAGCGAGCTCGAGGTTCTACTCAAAGTCGCGGACGAGCTGGGCGTGAACCCGACGGCCGGCGTCAGGATCAAACTGTACGCGGAGGGCGCCGGGCGTTGGGCCAGGAGCGGCGGCGAGAAGTCGAAGTTCGGGCTGACCACCGCGCAGCTGGTGAAGCTGATCGACCGCCTGACGGAGCTGGACCGGCTCGATGTGATCAAGCTGATCCACTTCCACCTCGGCAGCCAGATCACCGACATCCATTACATCAAGGCAGGCCTTCAGGAAGTCAGCCGGTTCTACGCCGAGCTGTGCAGCATGGGGCTCAAGATCACCCATGTGGACGTGGGCGGCGGGCTGGGCGTGGACTATGACGGCACCAACTCTACGGCGCACGCGAGCGTTAACTACTCGATTCAGGAG
>JBKJKB010000119.1:0-2622 GCA_046597675.1 Gemmatimonadaceae bacterium | reverse complement strand
GTACGTGACTCAGATCGAGCCGAGCATCGCGGTGTTTGGATCGAACGTCGTGATCGCATGGAATGACTCCGGACATTCTGCTCAGTTCCGGACGGGCGTTGGCTTCGGGCTCGGGTGGGGGTACTCCACCGATGGCGGCGCGAGCTTCGTTGACGCGGGTGGGCTGGACGGCACGACGTGGGGTGGCGATCCCACCTTGGCGGTGGATCGATCGGGGCATTTCTATTTCGGTCGATTCGCGCCGCTGGCAAACTTCTCGGGTGTCACGGTGCACAAGTCGATCGACCACGGCGTGAGCTTTCAGCGATCGGTTCAGCCGTTTGGACTCGGGGGCATTTCAGACAAGCCGTTCGTGACGACCGACACCACAGGCGGGCAGTTCGACGGCAACGTTTACCTCGCGTGGACAAGCGCGATCTCCAACGTGCTCACGATCGTGCTCTCCCGCTCGACCGATGGTGGGGCGACGTTCTCCACGCCCATCCCCGTGTCGCCTCGACATTTTCCGAACAACCAGTCCGCGATGCCCGCGATCGGGCCGGACGGAGAAATCTTCGTATCGTGGCTTGCGCAGGATAGAGACGAGATCTACGAGAGCCGATCGACGGACGGCGGCCTGTCGTTCGAGCCCGAACGCCGGGTCGCGAGGCTCGATCGGCCCGGATCAGGCAGTATCTGCGCTGGAACGGCACGCAGCGGACTGAACGGCAACATCCGCGCCTCGAATGCACCGATCATTGCCGTGGACAGAAGCGAGGGCTCATCGAGGGGCAACGTCTACATCGTGTTCAGTGCGGACCCGGATGGTCCAGGGCCGGACATGGCGGATGCGTTTCTGGTGCGTTCCCGCGACAGCGGTGCGAGCTGGAGCGAGCCCATCCGGC
Organism: Gemmatimonadaceae bacterium; assembly: GCA_046597675.1. Taxonomy (GTDB): domain Bacteria; phylum Gemmatimonadota; class Gemmatimonadetes; order Gemmatimonadales; family Gemmatimonadaceae; genus JACDCY01. Next base: position 1,738 of record JBKJKB010000119.1, on the reverse strand, counting down.
TCAATGACGACAAGACGAGCAATGATCAGTGGTTGCCGTTCGTCACGGTTGCACCGAATGGCGCCCTGGGTGTGGCGTGGTACGACCGGCGCTCGGACGATCGGAATTTCCTGATTGACGTCTACATGACCGTGTCGACCGATGGCGGTGCGTCCTTCAGTCGCAACTTCCGGATCACCGACGTCTCATTCCCGGTTCCCGACCTCTATCCAGTGAATTTCGATCCGCGAGCGGCCTCGGCATGCTACATGGGGAGCTACAATTTCATGGTGGCGGACGAAGCCCACTTCTATCTGGCGTGGACGGACAATCGCCTTGTGGCGTCAGGCAAGCCGGATCCGAATATCTTTTTCGCCAAACTCCCAGTGCCGTCCGTTCAGCGTTGAGGTTGCTTCTTGAGCCAACCGAGCGCGCACCAGCGACGTCGAGGAAGTAGGAGGTAGGAGATCACACCACAGGTGACCGACGTGGCGGTGTCGCCTGACGTCGATCGCCAATCTGTATCGAATGAGCGGCAGCAACAAGAAGACGCTGCTCGGTCAGTATCAGATGCCGTTCCAGGTGACGGTGCAGCAATAGTGTTCGATCCCGTAGACCGTGATGACGTTGGGCTGTCGGCCCTTCGCGAGCCGGCGGCCCTCGTCTCCTCGCGCATCTCGTCGACGACCGACGTGTGAACCGGCTGAGAGCGCGGCGCGCTCGACCTAACTCACACACCATCGCGCTTTGACTCTGTTTTCGTCAGGTCTGCGCCGGAGGCCGGCCTTCGTTCGTCCCGGATTGGGACCTCGACGATCCCGCTCCTGAAGATTCAACTGGCCGCCGGTTTTATTCTGAGTCCATCGTTCAAGATCCGCGCACAAGGCGGGTTGGACTTGCCCGGCTACGAGCTCTTCAGCATTACGGGAGTGGTGTTTTTCGGAGCACGGTAGCGCCGCGCCGGGCGCGGTGAGCCAATAACAAAGGCACGGAAAGAATCATCTCTCCGTGCCTCTTTGTCTTCTGGGCCCCCGCGGCTAGACTATTTGCGCCCGACTCTATGGTCTTGCGCATCTCCTCATGAGATCAGGCAGCCTCGACAAGCAATCGTAGTACGCTCTCGGGCCATGTCGAGTCGAGTCCTGGTTAGTGCGCTGTTACTGCCTCTGGCGTTCCTGGTCGTCCTCCGGTCCGCCGGAGTTTTGGCGGAGGTGGAAGCCTCGGCGAAGGCGGAGCAGGGAGCCGCCGGCCCGCCGCCGGCAGAGCAAGCGCGGATGGACGCACAGAACACCGCGCTGCGAGCGATGCTTCAGCCGGCCTTGAAGCTGCCGATGGAGCCCGGCGCGCTCGCCGTGACGGCGCCGCCGACGCTGGGATGGGCGCTCGGGATGGTGTCGTGGGTGGCCGCCTCTCCTGACGGATTGATCTATTTGCTCCAGCGCGGCGAGAAGGCGGATCCCGTCATCGCGATCGATCGGGAAGGCAAAATCGTGCGGGCGTGGGGACAAGGGCTGTATTCGACTCCGCACGCCATCCGCATCGATCCGCAGGGGAACGTCTGGACGGCCGATGCCGCCAGCTCAATGGTTTACAAGTTCAAGCCGGACGGCACTCTGCTCTTGAAGATCGAAGTCGGCGGCCAGCCGACGCCGTGCGGAAATTTCTGCAGCACCACTGACATGGCTTTCGCGGGCGAGGGGCACGTGTTCATTGCCGACGGATATCGCAATGCACGGATCCTCGAGTACACGGCCGACGG
>JBKJKB010000111.1:0-2731 GCA_046597675.1 Gemmatimonadaceae bacterium | reverse complement strand
GCCCATCGCGCCGAACGCGCCATCCGGGAGCTGCGGTTCCTCGAGCCATGCACCGTCCTGCAGACGATAGCCGCGCGCCAGTCGAGTCGGCGGCACGTTCCGCGCTTCCAGCGTCGTGGCGTTCATGCCAAGCGGCTGGAGTATGTGCTCACTCACATACCGCGAGTACGGCATCCCTGAAACGTTCGCGACGATGCGGCCGAGAATTGCGAAGCCGTAGTTCGAATACTCGTACGCGACTCCCGGAGTATTCGAGAACGGAATGCCGCCGCGCATCATCGCCGCCATCTCGTCGTCCGTCGCCGCGAGCTGCTGATCACCCCACGGATTGTCCTCGGGGAAACCGGCCGAATGCGACAGCAGATGGCGGATCGTGATCCGTGGCGAGTCGGGCGTCGGGTAGCGGAGGCCGGCCAGCTCCGGCACGTATCGCTCCGCCGGGTCGTCGAGCACAAAGCGTCCTTCGTCGCGAAGCTGCAGAATCGCGAGGGCTGTGAAGCTCTTGGTCATCGACGCGATCCGGAACACGGTCCCGGTGTCCATCGCGGCGCTCGAAGATATCTCACGCAGCCCCGCGACGCCGACGTGGGCGAGCTCACCGTCCACGACGATGCCGTATGCAATGCCAGGCACCCGGGATCGCTCGGCGAAATTCCGCATGAGCGAATCGATTTTCGGGAAGGCGGCACTCAGCTTTGCGGCACGTGCCGGATCCGCAAACCGGGCCGGTGCAGCGACGCTGCTTGGCCGCGGTTCCTGCGTCTCCAGGAGGGACGGAGTCACCGCGACGGCCGCGCAGAATGCTACGAAAGCGGTCCGCATACTCATTACATCCTCGAGGTAAAAGCCGCGGTGTTCAAAAAAACCACGCCGCAGCCACAGCCATCCCGCCAAGCATAACCCCGGCGATACATCCCCGCACGGACTGAAGGCGGCGCTTGCGGTGCTCCCTCGCGGCCCCGACCGGATCCTCCCTCAACTCGGCGGCGTAACGTCGGCCGATGATTCGCGGAAGCCAGACCAAGTGAGACCAGACGAAGACGATCACCATCCCGACGTAGGCAATCGTCACCGGAAGTGGTCTCGGCAGCCAAATGACGACTGCCATGAAGCCGGTCATCGTCACCATCATCACGACGCTCCACCTGATGACGCCACGCCGCTCTTCTTCATCGCGTGCCACGCGAAGGAGGCGGTTCGCTCTGAAGACCACAGCCGCACCACCACTGACCCAGCCAGTCGCCGCACCGGCGAGCGGCCCTGACAATGCCCCCATTCCAAAAATCTCCCCCCCAAGTTTTCCGCTCGCAGCCGCCTTCCCCGCACCAACGGCGGCGGCACCGGCAACCGGCGGGACGGCAAGCGAGATCGCGGTAAGCACTCCGGCGGTGAACGCCGCCGACGGCGCAGTCTCCGCGACCTGTCGAACGAGCGATTCGCGGAGGCGGGCACGGGAGCGCGAGAGACGCTGCTTCACTGCATCCTCCGTCATTCCGAGCAGCGTCGCGACCTGATGGGCGGACCGGCCTTCCCTGTAGTAGAGAATCACGACCTCCCGGGCACTCACCGGCAGCGCGTCGATTGACGAAGCAAGCGCCGCCCTTTCCTCCGCCATAACGATTTCCTCGATCGCATTCGGACGCGGATCCGAGGCGGCCGCGAGAATCTTGTCGACATCCCGATTGGTAATCCGCCGTCCAAGCCGGATGCGCGACCGCAGGGCGTGATGCGCGCGGTTGCGCGCGAGTTGCCGTATCCACGGGAGAAAGCTGGTGGGATCCTTCAGCTTGCCTAAGCCGGTCCACGCTGAGATGAACACATCCTGGGCTACGTCGGCGCTCGCTTCGGAATCCCGAAGTATCGCGAGCGTAATCGATGTCACCACCGTGCTCGTTGCGTCGACCAGCCGTCCGAATGCGTCTTGATCGCCGCCCGCGGCGGCGATCACGTCATCCTGAAGCTGGAATGCGACGACGGACTCGCTCATCGAGTAGAAAGGAACTCGTCTATCATGGAATAGAGATACGTGGGGTCGTCCAGCATCACGAAGTGCCGCGCATTCTTCGCCATCACTACACGCCGATCCGGGATGCGCGATACCTGAGCGGCGTAGCTCGCCAGAACAAGGTTGCGCCGGTCGTCGGTAAAATCGAATCCCGATGCAATCAATAGCACAGGAGTGCGAATGGCGGCGACCTCCGCGCGGAGATCGGTGGTTAACATCTCAGCCATCGCGCGGCCCATCGTGGCCCCGTCCGATGCACGACCCCACCGAGCAGCCATCACCGTGTGGGACGAGTCCCTCGACTGTGCTCGCATTGCCATCGCCGACTGCATGCCCATCTGCTCCGAGGAAAACGTGGCGGCCATCGCACTGAATCGAGTGGCCTGCCCCATTGCTTTCGCGGGTGTCATGCTCGTGTCGCCGAGACTGGGGAGATAGGGGACGCCGTCCACCGCGATGATGGGGCCGACCAGGTCGGGTGCCGTCGCCGCGACCCAAAACGCGAGGAACGCACCAAGGCTGTGTCCGACGAGAACAGGCCTCTCCAGACGGTTTTCACGGATGTAACGGATGATAGCGTCGCGTTCCGCCTCGAGATATTTGTCCGTCGGGAGCGCAGGAACGCCGGCGAATCCAGCCAGCGTGAGCACGTGCATGTCGAAACGGTGGCGATATCGTTCGACGGCGCCGTTCCAGACCTCCCCGCCGGAAAGGAGCCCGGGAATG
>JBKJKB010000302.1:0-4661 GCA_046597675.1 Gemmatimonadaceae bacterium | reverse complement strand
GCGAGGGCGTGCAGCGCGACTTGCTACCGATCGTGGAAGGGTCCAACGTGCAGACGCGGTACGGGATGGTGAAGACCGACCACGTGCTGTTCGTGGCAGCCGGCGCGTTTCATGTCTCCAAGCCGAGCGATCTGATACCGGAGCTGCAGGGGCGATTTCCGATCCGCGTCGAGCTGAAGCCGCTGACCGAGCAGGACTTCGTGCGCATCATGACCGAGCCCGAGAATGCGCTGACCAAGCAGTACGCGGCGCTCATCGCTGCGGACGGCGCGTCACTCGAGTTCACGCCCGACGGGATCGCCGAGGTCGCGCGCACGGCGGCGCACGTGAACGAGCGGATGGAGAACATCGGCGCGCGGCGGTTGCACACGATCATGACTACTCTGCTCGAGGATGTGCTGTACGAGCTGCCGGACCGCGGCGGTGCGCCGGTGAAGATCGACGCCGCAGCTGTGCGCGAGCGGCTCAAGTCCATCGTCGAGGACGAGGACCTGCGGCGGTACATTCTGTGATGCGTTCGCGTTGTCGCGCCGAGGAGCCTCTCGCATCCGTCGTCCTCGGCGGCTACGCTCGCAAACGACGCTCGCTAAGACGCCGCCTTGGGCCGACGGATGCGAGAGGCTCCCTTGGCGCTCCCTCACCTCACACTGAATGACAGAACGAATTCACCGCGACTTCCTCGCGATCCCCAACTTCTCCAAGGCCGAGTACGGCTACCTGCTCGCGCTCGCCGAGCGCATGCGCGCGGGGCACTACCGCGAGAAGCCGCTCGCCGGCAAGGCGCTGGCGATGATCTTCATGAAGGCGTCGACTCGCACGCGCGTCTCATTCGAGGTCGGCACCTGGCAGCTCGGCGGACACGCGCTCTTTCTCTCCCCGCGCGACGTCCAGCTCGGGCGCGGGGAGCCGATCGCCGACACCGCGCGCGTGCTGTCACGCTATGTGGACGGGATAATGATCCGCACCTTCGCGCACGCCGACGTGGAGGAGCTGGCGAAGTTCGCCGGCGTGCCGGTGATCAACGGGCTTACGGATCTGTCGCATCCTTGCCAGATCCTCGCCGACATTCTCACCGTGCGGCAGCATCTGGGCGAGATCGCGGGCAAGAAGGTCGCGTGGATCGGTGACGGCAACAACATGGCGAACTCGTGGATCGAGGCGGCGGGCGTGCTCGGCTTCGAGCTGGTGCTCGCGTGTCCGGAGGGCTACGACCCGGACGCCGGCATCCTCGCTGCGGCAGGTGAGCACGCGCGGGTCGTGCGCGACCCGGTCGAGGCGGCGAAGGGCGCGCACGTCGTGAACACCGACGTGTGGGCGTCGATGGGCCAGGAGGAAGAGCAGGCGCTGCGCGAGAAGGCGTTTGCCGGCTACGAGGTGAGTTCCGCGCTCATGAAGCAGGCGGACAAGAAGGCGATTTTTCTCCACTGCCTCCCCGCGCACCGCGGCGAGGAAGTCTCGGCGGAGGTGATAGACGGCCCGCAATCGCGCGTATGGGACGAAGCCGAGAACCGGCTGCACGCGCAGAAGGCGATCATGGCCGTATTGATGGGAGGAGAGCAGCTCAGATGACGCAACCAAGAGAGAACCCGGACCCCGCGCCCCAGTTGAACGAGGGAGATACGGCACCTGATTTCACCGCTGACACCGACGAGGGCGTGCCTTTGCAGTTGAGCACGCTGCAGGGGAAGCGAGTTGTGCTGTACTTCTATCCCAAGGACGACACGCCGGGCTGCACCATCGAATCTTGCGAGCTGCGCGACGCGCATCCCAGCATCACCGCCGCCGACGCCGTCGTGCTCGGCGTCAGCCCCGACTCGGCCGTCTCACATCAGAAGTTCAAGAAGAAGTTCGATCTCCCGTTCACGCTGATCGTGGACGAAGACCATCACATCGCCGAGCGGTACGGCGTGTGGCAGCCGAAGAAGTTCGCGGGGAAGGAGTTTCTGGGTGTGAAGCGCACGACGTTCATCATTGGGCGCGATGGCGCGGTAGCGAAGATTTTCCGGGACGTGAAGCCACGCGGGCATGCGGAGGAAGTAGAAGCCGCTCTGGCGCAGTTGCCTTAAAACCGCGCCGCGTCTGCGTTATCCGCGTGGTACCGGCAATGCGCTCCGCCGAAATGGCAGAAACGCCCTAGACCCGCGGGGTTACGCCGGGGATATTTGAACCAATGGTCCCCCCAAGATCCGGCGAGCCGACCCCGCCACCCCCGAACGCCCTCGACACCACGCCGACCAGCTGGCCCGTCCCCGAGCCCAAGCGCACACCCTTCCACGACATTCACGTAGCCCTCGGCGCCAAGATGGTCCCGTTCGCCGGCTACGTGATGCCCATCCAGTACCCGGCCGGGATCACCGCCGAGCACAAAGCGGTGCGTACCGCGTGCGGACTGTTCGATGTCAGCCACATGGGCGAGTTCATCGTGCGCGGCAAGGACGCGTGCAACTTCCTGAACCACGTCACGACGAACGACGTCGGTGCGCTCGCCGTCGGCCAGGTTCAGTACTCCACGATTCTGAACGAGCGCGGCACGATCGAGGACGACTGTCTCGTGTACCGCTCCGACGATTACTACATGCTGGTCGTCAACGCGTCGAACGCGGCCAAGGACCTGGCGCACATCGGCAAGTACAGCGCGTCGTTCGAGTGCGTGATCGAGGACATCAGCGACGCGACCGCGCTGCTGGCGCTCCAGGGGCCGCGCGCCGCGGAGATTCTCGCGCCGCTCACCGACGCCGATCTGTCGAAGATCAAGTACTACTGGTTCGACAAGTGCTCCGTCGGCGGCGTGCAGCACGTCACCATCTCGCGCACCGGCTACACCGGCGAGGACGGCTTCGAGCTGTACTTCCGCAACGAGCACGGCCCCGCGATCTGGGACGCGCTCATGGCCACGGACGCGGTCACGCCCGCCGGGCTCGGTGCGCGCGACACGCTGCGGCTCGAGATGGGCATGGCGCTGTACGGCAACGACATCGACGACACCGTCACGCCGCTCGAGGCCAACCTCGGCTGGCTCGTGAAAATGAAGAAAGGCGATTTCGTCGGCTGCGACGCGCTCACGAAACAGAAAAGCGCCGGTATTCCGCGGAAGCTCGTTGGATTTACGCTGGCAGATCGCGTCGTCGCGCGTCACGGCTATCCCGTGTACTACCAAGGCCAGCAGGTGGACGTCGTGCGCAGCGGAACGATGAGCCCGACGTTGAACGTGCCCATTGGGACCGCCTATCTGCCGCCCGACGGTGCCGTGGAGGGCGCGAAGCTCGAAGTCGAGATCCGCGGCCGCCGCGTCGAGGGCACCGTGCAGAAGCTGCCGTTCTACAAGCACGCCACGCATCTCTAGCGCCGCACTCGTGCGCGTAGCGGTCCTGACGATTTCCACCTCGCGTGCGGCGGGCGGCGGCGCCGACACTTCCGGCGACGCGATCGTCGACTGGATCAACGCCGCCAAGCACACGCTCGCCGCGCGCGAGATAGTCTCCGACGATTCCGTCGCGATCATCGCGCGCCTGGTGGAATGGTGCGATACCGGCGCGGCCGACCTGATCCTCACGACCGGCGGGACCGGCCTCAGCCCCACCGACGTCACCCCCGAGGCAACGCGCGTGGTCATCGAGCGCGAAGCGCCCGGGATCGCCGAGCGCATCAGAGCGCTGTCGCTCACGCCCTTTCCGCGCACCGCGCTCTCCCGCGGTCTCGCGGGCGCGCGCAACAAGACTTTGATCGTGAACCTTCCCGGCTCGCCGGGCGGTGTGCGCGACGCGCTGTCCGCGCTCGACCCGATCGTAGTCCACGCGTGCGACGTCTTGCGTGGCACCGCAGTGCACGACCGCCCTCAATGACCGCCGTTTGGGAGGGGAGGGAAACGTGTCGGGATGTCCTCCAAGGTCGCGTCTTAGCGAGCGTAGTTTGCTCGCGTAGCGACCAGTGGAGGACATCCCGACACGTTTCCCGGGTTTGCTCGCGTAGGGACCACTGGGCGACACTTCGCTCCTCTGCCTGCGCGCGACGAAGATGAAAGTTCTCATAACCCTCGCAGACGTTGAGATCGCGGTTCGCCTTAACGCGCTACTCGAAGCCGACGACATCGAGACCGCGCTCGTGTCGCCGATGGACGACATGCCGAGGGAGATCGAGCGCGAGAAGCCGGACCTCATCGTGTTCACGGGCGGGCTCGCCGAGCCGATGAACCTGCACATCGCGAAGGCGCAGCTGTGGAGCGGTGTCGCCGTGATCGGCCTCGCGGATATCGCCGACCCCAATCTCGAGAACCGCCTGCGCGCCGCCGGCTTCTCGGCAGTGTACACCAAGCCCATCGCCGCCGACGAGCTGTTCGGCGTCGTCCGCCGGCATCTCGACCGCGTGCGGCTCGCCAGCGAGACCGGGCTATACGGCGAGTCCGAGGCAATCCGCGAAGTCCTCGTGAAGGTCGAGCAGATTGCGCCGGTTACGAGCACCGTGCTCGTCGACGGCGAGAGCGGGACGGGGAAGGAGCTTGTCGCACGGGCCATTCACCGTCTGAGCCCGCGGCGATCCAAGCCGTTCATCGCCGTCAACGTGAGCGCACTGCCCGAGACATTATTGGAGAGCGAGCTGTGCGGTCACGAGAAGGGCGCTTTTACCGGCGCCGCCGAGCGACGGATCGGGCGGTTCGAGCTCGC
>JBKJKB010000089.1:0-2501 GCA_046597675.1 Gemmatimonadaceae bacterium | reverse complement strand
CAGGTGGATGCGTACGCGTCCCGATCGCAGGTCGCCCGGCAGATCAGCCGGCTCGCATTCGCAATCAGGGAGCTAGCGCGAGCGGATGCATGAAGCGGCGCTGGCCGCTGCTGAAGCGGCGGAACGACAGCGCGAGCCTCGGGTCGGTGATCAAAAACGAGTCTGGGTGCTGGCGGAGACCCGACGGGGCTACCGGTGACCGGTAGAATGCGTTTTTTCTCCCGGGTACCGTTCGCCTTGCTTGTTCCCGCCCTCGCGCTGGTCGCGCTCGCCCTCACGCGCGGCTCGCACGACCGGCCGCCGGAGGCGGAGTCAGCCGCGCTTGCATGGCTGCCACTGCACCGGCACGGAGGCGAAGCGAGGGGAACCAACGGCCTCGGCGTGGCATTTGGGGAAGTGCGCCGCAGCGGTCAGCGCATTTACGCGATGGCATTTGGACAGAGCCTGCGGAGCGAAGATGGCGGCGTCACCTGGACGGAGCTGCCGCGGGCGCAGAGCTGTAGGTCTGCAGCACTGCGCGCCGACGGGCTCGTGCTGATCGGATGCTGGGCAAGGATATTCCGCAGCGTCGACGGCGCCGGGAAATGGGTGGAGATCGACATCCCGGAAGACGGCTTGGTTTCCGCACTGTCGCTCGACGGGTCGGACGTTGCCGCTGCGGGGGGCTCAATCATTCTCTCGAAGGACGCGGGCGTGACGTGGACTCGCGTCAAAGCGCCCGCAGTGAGTTACGGAGACATTGCACGCCGACACCGGACGATCATCGTCGTCAGCGCCGCCGGCCTTGTGATGCGGAGCGCGGATGGCGGCGTCACGTGGACCGAGCACTGGCTGCCGACGCCTGCCATGCCTGTCGGGGTTGCGTTCGCCGGAGAGAACATTGTCGCCATCGCCGCCATCGATGGTACTGTGTTTCGCAGCACGGACGATGGGGTGCGCTGGGTCGCGATCCGGTCGCCGGCCCGCGCCAGTCTTCGCGGGATCGCGTTCACTCGGAATGGCGAGGGTCTCGCGGTCGGCCATTGGGGTGAGGCGATTCACAGCACCGATGCAGGGTTGACGTGGCGCCGCGAGCGATCGGGCACGCACTTGCATTTCACCAACGTCGAAGCTGATTCCAGCGGCGCGTTTCTCGTCGGCGGCATGAGGGAAACCGTGCTGTCGGTGAGTGCGGCCGCGCGCAGATGACCGGAACTGGCACGATAGACACTGATCGCCTCAAGCCGGTACCGGCAACAGAGCGCGTAGACCTGATCGACGTCCTCCGCGGATTCGCACTGCTCGGGATTCTGCTGGTGAATTTCTGGGGGTCTTCCAGCGACGCTGTGAACCGGTTGGACAAGATCGTGAGTGATGTGCTCGACCTCGCTGTCTCAGGGTCCTTTTATCCGCTCTTTTCATTTTTGTTCGGGCTTGGCTTTGCCCTGCAGTTAATTCGGGCGAGGCAGCGCGGTACCGAATTGGTGTGGCTCTACGTCAGGCGCATGCTCGCGCTCTTTCTGATCGGATCCTTCCACGCGATCGTGATCTGGGATGGCGACGTACTCGTGGACTATGCCGTGCTCGGGATGCTGCTGATTCCGCTGCACCGCCTCCGCGATCGCTGGTTGTGGCCGATCGTGGCCATACCATTGGTTCTCGGGCTATGGGGACCGCAGGTAAGGGCATTCATGGCGGGAGCTAGCCGGCCGGCTGCCGTCGAGGCGAACGCGCTGCGCGATTGGGAGGAGGGAATGCGGACGGCGGGAGCCCGTAATCTCACCCAGCGCTACGAGGCCGACCCCACTGCGAGCCGCATGGCTGCGTTCAAGAGCGCACTGTCCGTCCGCTGGGAATCCTACAGCTGGACCCTACGACGCCTTCTATCGCGCAACTTCTTTCTCAATGATATTCCGGCCTTTTTCGTGTTCGGTCTGATCGTGGGCCGGCGGCGCATACTTCAGGAGGCGCATCGTCACAGGGTACTGCTGCTGCGCGCGGCGGCTGCGGGCCTCATTGCGTCGGTGTCGGGTGCGTTGGTGGTGAAGCTTTTCGAGCCGGAAGACGCCGTCATGGGCTTTCTCGCGTACTACGCCAGCAATTACGGCACGACGATCTTCTACATCGCGGCTATCTCGCTCGCCGTGACAGGCTCGGGAAGAGCTGCCGCCCTATTCCGGCCGTTCGCCGCTGCGGGACGGATAGGGCTTACGAACTACCTGATGCAGTCGCTGATGATGACGGTCGTTTTCAGTCGCTACGGACTGGGCCTGCCCGATCCAACGACGGCAGTCTGGGTGCTGATAAACTTGGTCTTTTTCTTCGTCGTTCAGCTCCCGTTCAGCTGGTGGTGGACGCAGCGATACCGTTTTGGTCCAGCGGAGTGGGTGTGGCGAAGTCTCACCTACGGCGAGCGACAGCCGATGCGCATCGCCCAAGTGTCGGCCCACAACGAAGCTTCGCTCGTCATCAGCGTGCGTACGCGGAGGCTCCGTTGTGGGCCGACACTTGGGCGATGCGCA
>JBKJKB010000061.1:0-4546 GCA_046597675.1 Gemmatimonadaceae bacterium | reverse complement strand
CGCGGTGCGGAGCTCGTCGATGCTCGAGTTTTTAGGAATGAAACCGCGCGCGCCGAGCGATTTTGCCATGGCCGCGAGGTGGGGATCGACGTGCATCGTGAGCACCAGGACGCGAAGCTTGGGGTTCGCCTTGAGCAGCTCGGGCAGGAGGTCGATCCCGTTGCGATTCGGCAGAGAGAGGTCGAGAAGCAGAACGTCGGGCTTGTGCGTCAGCACGGCGTCGACGACCGCCGCACCGTCCTGCACGATGCCGACGATCTCGTAATCCGCGCTGAGCATGGCGCTGAGGCCCTGCCCCACCAGCTCGTGGTCTTCGGCAAGTAACAGTCTGGGCTTGTTCAGATTTCGCCCCCCTGGATGAGCGGCACGCGAACGGTGACGGTCGTTCCGTTGCCCGGTGTCGAATGTATGCGGGCCGTTCCGCCAACGAGTCGGGCGCGTTCGTCGATTCCAACGAGGCCGATGCCGGCGCGGGTACCACCAGCTTCATCGAACCCGACGCCAGAGTCTCGTACCACGAGCTCCGCGCCCGCATCGGTGCTCCGCAGCCTGAGCGACGCCTTTTTTACACCGGAGTGCCGGGCGACGTTGCGGAGCGACTCCTGGGCTATTCGGAACAATGCGAGGCTCACGCTCGGAGAAAGCTCGAGCGGCACGTCGGGCAGGTCGAGCTCGACCTGCACGTCCGACGCGCGCTCCATCTCCTCGGCGAGCTGTGCAAGCGCGACGGAGACGCCGGCCTGCTCTATTGCTGCAGGATGAAGGCGGTGCGCCAGGTTTCGCAGGGCGTCGGCGAGATCCTGGACTTCGTTCCGGATTCCATCGAGATGGTGCAGCCGTACGACATCGAGCCCGTGCCCGGAGGCGCCAAGCTCGTCGAGCTCGTGCTTCACGACGACGAGGCGCTGAATCGCGTCGTCGTGCACTTCCCGCGCGACGCGGGCGCGCTCCTCCTCGTGCGCTTCGAGCAGGCGCTGTGTGTACGTGCGGTGGACGGCTACGAGCCGGCGCTGGGCGATCACCATGGCGATGCCTAGGCCGCCGACGAGAACGAAGACGGCGAGGACGGTGGCGAAAAAGATCCACCAGAGTACCTCCGCGCTCCCCGAGACAGCATTCCCCATGTGATGGCGGCGAAAGAAAGGATCACTACTGCCGCCCGGACGTTGAACGCGGCGTGCAGGAGATCAACGCGAACTTTGATAAGGTACCATGCGAGCGGCTGCATAGCCGCGGCAGTCGCGGCGTACAACATCACTCCGCCGATTATCCAGAACCAGTCCTGCTGGACCATGGCCGACTCTTCATGCATGCTGAGACTCACGAAGGTCCAGACCGCGGCGAGCAGCATCACGATCGAGTGAAAGGGTCCGACGGCCAGGCTGAAGCTTCTGGGATCGTCGAGCCCCAGTGTGAGGCCGATGCTGACCAGAATTACGAGAGGAATCGCGGATTTGAGGGCGAGGGCCGCGGCGCGGCGCGGATGGTACTCCGCGAGCGCCCAGATCAGCGCCGCAGTGATGATCGGGTAGCCGACGTATCCCAGCCAGAGATTGTTCTGCCCGTGCGCGCCCATCCACATCGCAAGAATCTCCAACGAGCCGACGATGACGCACCAGGCGATGACCCACCGTCGGGCAGGGCTCGTGGCCGAGCTGCGGATGGCTGCGGCCACGACGGGGAGCAGCGGAGACCACACTGCTGCGTACTGCAGCAGGGTCGGCTTCAGGCCTGCTCTCCGTTGAGGACGGTGCCGCCGCCGCAATACGGAGGACATGGAAGGCCGAAATCGAACAGCTCGCCCTGCGTCATGTCATTGGCATCAGCATCCACGGCGACCAGCACCAGCTCGTGTACGCGGCGCTCGTTCCGCCCCGAGTAAATCCTGATCCCCGCGCATCCGGGCTGCGCAAGCAGGCGGTCGAATACGTCGCGCGGGAACATGCTTGCGAGCTGGGATCCTTTCGGCGCGAACTCGCGGTATCCACGCGTGAGCGCGGCAGCTGCTTCGAGCGAGACCTTGTGATTGCGTTCCGGAGGAAAAGGCATCTAGCGTCTCCTGAAAGAGGAATCGCTGACGTTCGTGAGAGATCGCCCACGCTGCAAGGGTACCTACTACCACTAGTAGTCCTTCTTCAAGCTCAGCTTTATCCGTTTGCCCGGACCGCTCGGGAATCTATCCCCACCTCCCGCGCCTTGGCGCGAAACGCGCGGTCGTGCGCCACCGGTAACCCGGTCTCCTGCTGCCACTGATGCACCATCTCGTGCAGCAGCGTATGTATGACATCGTCCCCGGCATCGCGCCGGATGTGGCGCCGCGCGATCGCGATGTCGGCCGCCATCTCCGCGGACGCCAGCGAATAATGTCCGAGCTTGCGCTTCATCCGCCGCGACACACGGATCGTCATGGCCCTGAGCGTTCCGCCGAAGAATTGCGCGTTCAGCTCGGCGTGCGCATCCGTCAACCGCGCCGCATACGGCTCGTCGTCAGGATGCGTCACCTCGCGCCGCACCCGCACACGTCTTCCCGGCAGAGCTCGCGCATAGCCGAGCAGCACCCTCTTCGCCTCGGCCCTGCTGTCGCGCCGCTTCGCCCGCGCAAATCGCACGATGGCGGTCACGACTTCGTCGCCGGCGGACGCGTACCCGCGATGCACCCGCAGCCAACCCTCGCCGAAGCTGACCATCGTCGTGCTGTTGTCGGTGAGCGCGACCCGAACGTTCGGATCCAGGCCCAGCGCGTGTAGCCTCGATGACAGATCGTCGTCGCCCGCCGGAAGCTCGAGGCCGAGCTGGACCGCCGCGGTCACGCCGTCTTCGCGGGCACCGCGCGATCGAACGACTGGTGCGGACCGCGCACGAACGTCTCCTGCTTCTGGGACCATACCAGAGTCGTCACCTCGATCGCCGCCGGCAGCACGGTGATGAGGTTGACCGACGACGGGCGGCCGCCACGCGACCGGTTGGACACCGTGCCAGCGGTCGATATCACGGTGCCTTTCTTCGTGTGCTCGATGTAGTGCACGGCTTCCTGATGGTCGTGGCCGCAGAGCACGACGTCCACGCCCATGTCGGCGAACGCGCCGAGTATGCGCCTGGTGTTCTTGAGCCCGTGCCGCTGCGACAGCTCGCCCTTCACCGGGTTGTGGTGCATCACCACCACGCGAGCGTCGTCCGCGGGCGCGCGCTGGAACTTCTCGCGGAGCGTGCCGAGCTGCGCGCGCGTCACGTACCCGATTATGGAGATGTCGCGGACGTTCCACGTCAGCGTCCGGTACGTGACGCCGTGCGACGTGTTGAGCCCCACGAGTGTGACACCGGGGATGCTCAACACCGGCTCGAGGTCGTGATAGACCCACTTCTTGTACGCGTTGAAGATCTTGGGGTACGGACCGACGCCGACGGGCGCGCGCCACCAGCGCACGTCGTGGTTCCCCGGTACGATGATGGTCTGGCTGACCTTCTGCGCGTCGCGCAGAAAAACGGCCGCGCGCTGGAACTCCCCGGCCCGCGCGCGCTGGCTGACGTCGCCGGAGACGGCGACGACGTCGAACTCCCCCTCATGAATCATCGTCTCGATCGCCCCGATCTGCTCGGGAACGGACGGCCGGCCGAAGTGCAGATCCGAGACGTGAAATATCGTCGTCATTATCGCCGTGCCCGTGCTATTGCTCTGTGTCCATGAACAGAACCGCGACCGCCCCCGCGTAGGCCGAGAGAGCGCCCTCGGCGGTGGACGCTGCCGGGCCCGTCATGCGTCTGGACCACAACACGCGCTGCCTGCGCCCATCCACAAGAATTACCTGTCCGCTCGTGGTGAACCCCGCCACGCCATGCGACAGAATCACGTCCAGCGGCAGCAGGAAGTAGCGCCGGCCCTCGGAGATCGCGAGCAATGTGCGCAGCTCGCCACCCAGGCGTTCGGGGAGATCCATATCGGGCTCGACCCGCATCCCGCGGAGCGCGCCTACTGACAGCTCGAACGGATCGGGGAGCATCGCCGGATTCCGCCGGTATGCCTGCCGCAGGTCGGCGGGCCAGACCCACGTCTCGGCGATCGCGCGAACGGTGAAGGCGCTGCGGAGCGTGTCGTTGAAGATCTCGCGGAGTGCGGGCCAGCCCAGCGATGCAAGCTGGGGCGGAATCGACGCGCCCGCCGCGGGCGAGATGCGCTGCAACGGCAGGACCACCACCGCGTCGCCGCCGAGGCGGACGTTCGCCTGCTCCTCCTCGCTCGGCCCCTGCTGCGCCGTAGCGCACGCCCCGCAGAGAAGGAGGCCGGTCGCGATTGAAATTCGGAGTGCTGTTCGCATTGCGGGAAAACTAGCCTCGACATCATCAAGATGAACAAGGCGAAGTACGCATGGGTCACGCTCGCGCCGCTGGCATGGGTAGCCACCGTGACGCTGACCGCGGGGTGGATGAAGGTCTTTGCCGATGATCCGCGCCTGGGGTTCCTGGCGCACGCGCGCATGCTGGGGGCCATCTGGCGGCGGGCACGCTGCCCGCGGGAGCAGGCAGCGCCGAGGCCGTCCGGCAGATGATA
>JBKJKB010000118.1:0-5509 GCA_046597675.1 Gemmatimonadaceae bacterium | reverse complement strand
GATCGCGTGTCCTTCATGCAGGAGAATATTCTCCGGCTTGATGTCGCGATGCACGATGTCGTGGCGGTGCGCGTAGTCGAGCGCGTCGGCGACTTCCTTCGCGATGCACACGGCGTCCTCGATAGGGAGCTGAGTCTCGCGCGTCAATCGATCGCGCAGAGATTCACCGGCTACGAACGGCATCACGTAGAACACAAGTCCGGCGGCTTCGCCGGAATCGTACAGCGGCAGGATGTGCGGGTGCTGCAGGTTCGCGGTCGTGCGGATCTCGTGCAAGAACCTCTCGCCGCCGAGTATCGCCGACAGCTCGGGGCGCAGCACCTTGAGCGCGACTTTGCGGTGATGCCGCACGTCCTGCGCGAGATACACCGTGGCCATCCCGCCCTGACCCAGCTCGCGCTCTATTTCATATCGTCCCACAAGCGCCGCGGTCAGGCGGCCGACGGGCGTCGTCATTGTTTGAGCCGGGTGGCGAGATCGCGGAACCAGTTATCCACGCGCACGAGTCGTGGCCGTTTCGCGCCAGCCCCTTGCCGGACGGTGACGAAATAAAATCCGCCGTCCGGAGCGAGGTCGTATGACTGGTGGAAGGCGTCAATGATGAAATTGTTGGTCGCAAACAGCGTCCGCCTGCCGATGACTTCGAACGCCGGCGCGGCACGGATTTCCGCGCTCGTCATGCGGAGACCGGCGTCGAGAAAGTAGATCGCCGTCGCATCCTTCGACCATCGCGGCTGGCTTCCGCCGCCGAGCGATACTTGCCACAACCCGCCGGTCGTTACTGGAAACGGCCGCACGTAAACTTCGTCCCGCCCTGATTCATTTGACGTATATGCCAGCCACCTCCCGTCGGGAGAAACCTCGGGATGAAGCTCGGAAAAGGCGCTGCCAGCCAGAAGCACGGGAGTGGAGTCACCGCTCGTGCGAACGCCGATCAGGTCACCCGCGCCCGGTCCGGCGTTGTCCGTGCGGACGATCAGCCATTGTCCGTCCCTGGTCCAGGACACCTCCTGCAGCTGCTGAGGCAACCGGAGCAGGAGACGATCCGCGCCACTGCCGTCCGCGGGTCGCGTGACGACGATGCCCGTTGTCAACGTGTCACGAATGAACGCAACCAGCCTACCGTCGGGCGACCAGGCGGGACGCCGGTCTCTCCCCCCAAATGTCAGGCGCGTCAATGGTCCGCGGTCGAGCTGCTTGACCCAGATGTTCAGCGCGCTGCTGCCGACGCCGACGCCGACCGCGAGGCGTCGGCCGTCAGGCGACGTTGCCAGCGAATTGAACTGCCCGGCCCACGACGTATCGACTTGAACGACGCTTCCCTCCTTGCTCACTCGCACGACCACCGCATCGCGCGCGCCGGCTGCGCCGGACAGATACGCTACGCTCCCCGAGCGCGACCACGCGAGCTGCGCGAAGCCGCCGCCTCTTAGAACGCTTTCGAGAGCTGGTACGGCCCCGCCGGAGATCTCGAGCTTATCCAGATCGAACGGCGCCAGCAGCGCCGCGCCGTCGAGCCGCACGTACAGCAAGTGGCCGGAAGGGAGATACCAGGCCTGAACCGCATCTTCAATCACAGTCTTTTGCGTCCCGGCTCGAAGATCAGCCGCGTGCACGCTGACCGTAACGCATCCCGAAGTGCACATCTGCAGCAGTACGCCTTTGCCCCCTGGAAGCGGCGTGGGATTGCCCATGCCTCTTCCGCCGAGCGCGCTGTCGCGCAGCGCCACCGAATATGATCCGCCTGCGTCGCCGATTCGACGCAGCTCGCTCAGAGATGGCGCGACGTACACCAGGGTTCCGTCGTCGAGCCAGGCAGCTCCGCCGAACGGCCCCGCGACGGAATCGGCTATCGAAATGGCGGCGCCGCCGCGAACGCGGATCTTCTTCAATTTGCCGTCAGCCACGAACGCGATCCACTCGCCGTCCGGCGAGAAGATCGGATTAGTGGCGCGCTCCGTTCCGGGGATGGCGCGCGCATCGAGCTCCGAGCGATGCTTGATCCAGAGGCGGCCCCCGGGGACGTTTTCGCGGAACGCTATGGTCGCGCCGTCCGGCGAGAGCGCGAGACCCGGGTTGACCTGGCTGACCCCCGCGCTGTCACCCAGCTCGATGTACTGCCAGTTAGGCGAATCCGGGTCACCCGAGCCCCGGGACAACGCCCACGCGGCCAGCGCGACCGATGCAAGCACGGCGCCGGCCGCGGCGATGAACGCCAGCCGCCAGCGCCTGCCCGTCCCGGTATCGCGAGCGGCTACACCCGTCGTGGCGCGCGCTCGGTCCATCGCGGGGCCGCGGCCGCCGAGAGCTTCGGAAAACTGCGCGGCGCTGGCGAAGCGGTCGGCCGGCATTTTCTCCAGCGCAGTGAGCACCGCGTCTTCCACATGCTGTGGAATGGAGCGGCGTTTGATCAGCAGCGGGGATGGATCCGTCGTGAGAATCTTCGCGACCACCGCCTGCGCGTTCGGCCCCGTGAACGGAGGCTCGCCGGTGAGCATCTCGTACGTCACCGCGCCGAGCGCGTAAATATCCGCGCGAAGATCGACCGCCTTGTCGCCCATCGCCTGCTCGGGCGCCATGTACTGCGGCGTGCCGAGCGACATGCCGGTCTGCGTCATCCGCTCGCCGCCCGCGTGCTGCACCGCGAGCGCAATGCCGAAGTCAGCTACGAGCGGGCGACCATCGTGCAGCAGGATGTTCTCCGGCTTGATGTCGCGGTGAACTACTCCATGCTTGTGCGCGTACTCCAGCGCGTCGGCGACGTCCGTCGCTATGCGCAGCGCCTCGGTGATCGGAAGCTGCTGCTCCCGCGTCAGCTTCTGGCGCAGCGTCTCTCCTTCCACGTACGGCATGACGTAGAAGAGCAGATTGTCCGCGTTTCCTGAATCGAACAGCGGAAGGATGTGCGGGTGCTGCAGATTCGCGGTGAGTTCGATCTCGTTCAGAAACCGCTCGGGGCCGAGCACCGCTGTCAGCTCCGGATGCAGAACCTTGATCGCGACCTTCCGCCGGTGTCGTACGTCCTCGGCGAGGTACACGGTCGCCATCCCGCCGGCGCCGATCTCGCGGACGATCGTGTAGCGTCCGGTAAGGGCAGCGGACAGTCGGTCGAGGGTGGTGACAGGGGCTGACATCGCGCGCAAAAATACCGATCGGGGCGCGGTTCAGCTAATGGAAGTCACCCGATCACCGGCCGGTAGGGCGCAGCGCGCAGCACGCAGCACGCAGCACGCAGCACGCAGCACGCAGCACGCAGCGTAGTTCATCGGTTTAGCCTCCGGTCTCGTCTCCCTGCTCTTCCCCGTACTTGGGAACCCGGTGCTGCCCGGTGTACTCCTCGAGCTCCTCCTCCCGGTCCAGCTCCGCGTTCTCCCTGTCGATCGATTCACGCTCGGCGCGGTACCGGCCGTACCACTCACGCGTGATCTCACCCGCCAGCTCGCGGTTGCCGAGCCCGAACGACAGCGCAAGCGCGAGCGACACCGCGCCGAACAACAGCGCGAACGCGGTCGTCACGATCTCCGTCGCGATCCCCAGTTCCTGCAGCGCCATAAAAACCGCGAGCAGCACGACGCCTGCCTTGCCGACGCGCGCGAGAGTCGGGCCGCCGTGCAGCCCGCCCGCGGACGCCATGATCAGCCCGCCGACGAAGCTGCCGAGCACGATGCCGATGATTATGATCGCGATCGCCGCGATTACGCTCGGGATGTAGCTGACGAGCTGCGAGAACACGTTCGCCAGCGACTCGAGGCCGAGCGCATTCGCGGCGACGAGCATCCCCAGGAACATGATGACCCAGAACACGACGTTCGCCGTGACCCGCGTCGGGTTGAGATGCGAGCCCGAGCGCTCCACCGCCTGCATCACACCGCCGCGCTCGAGCAGGCGATTGAAATGAATCTTTCGGAGCAGCCGCTCGACTCCCTTCTCCGCGAGCCTCGCGAGCAGGTAAGTCGCGAACAGTATGACCAGCGCGCCAAACAGCGCGGGCACGTACTGGTAGAGCTGTTCCATGCTGTACCGCAGCCGCTCGGCGAATCCTACTGGCTCCTCGTCGGGGAGCTGGGCGGTGAAGTTCGTGTCGGTGAGCTGGGCGAAGATGTAGGGCATGTGTCGATGAAAATAGCAGGTTTTGGTGACTGGTGACTGGTGACTGGTGACTAGTTGCGAGTCCCGCGCTTGAGATCGAACAGCGCGCTCCTCTTGCACCCCGGGCAGATCAACCACTCCCGCCGCCGGGCATACCCCAACCCGAACGACCCCCCTCCGATCGGCCGCCGGGTCAGCCGGGACCCGCACCGCGGGCAATCCGGCGGCTGGTCACCCGAATAAGCGCGGCGGATCCGGTCCACCTCGGCCGCCGTGTACTGGGCCTCGTCGCCGGCGTGGTCTTCATTCATTAGATACGCACCACGACTTTGCCGAACTGGCCGGCCGCCTGCAGCCGCTCGAACGCGGCCCGCCCGTCTTCGAGGTCGAACACGCTGTCCACCGGCGGAATGAGCCGGCCCTTTTCCAGCTCGCGGACTATCGCGTCGAACTCGGCGTCGCTGCCCATCGTCGAGCCAAGGATCGTCCACTGGTTCCAGAACAGCTTGCGCACGTCGGTCTCGACCTTCGGACCGGACGTGGCACCGCACGTCACCAGCCGTCCGGACTTCGCCAGCGCAGCGAGGGACTTCTCCCACGTGGCCGGCCCCACGTCGTCCACGACCACATCGACGCCGCGCTTGCCGGTTCGGGAGCGAACTTCGCGCGCCACGTCCATCGTCGAGTGATTGAACGTCTCGTCCGCGCCGAGCTCGCGCGCGCGGGCAAGCTTCTCGTCGCTGCTGGATGTCACCCACACAGTGGCGCCGCGCAGCTTGGCGATCTGCATCGCCGCGATCGCGACACCGCCACCGATCCCCCAGATGAGAACCGTCTCGCCGCTCTGCACCTGCGCGCGCGAAACAATCATGCGCCAGGCCGTGAGCGTGGCGAGCGTGAACGCCGCGGCGATCTCCGGCTTCGTGCCGGCAGGGATCGCGCGCACGTTCGTCGCGGGCACGATCACGTATTCTGCCAGCGTGCCGGGGAAGTGCTCGCCGACCAGACCGAACTTCACGCACAGCGAATGCTCGCCGCGCATGCAGAACTCGCAGCGGCGACAGCTGATTCCCGGATTGATGACGACGTAATCGCCCAGGCGCGCGTGCGTCCCCGGCACAGCCGGGCCGAGCTTGTCGATGACTCCCGCCGCGTCTGCGCCAAGGGGCCAGGGCGGCTTGATCTCGACGCCCGGCAAGCCACTGAGCATCCAGATGTCCAGATGGTTGAGGGCCGCCGCGCGCACGCGGACGCGGACCTCTCCGGGACCCGGCTCGGGCACCGGCAGATCGGTACGGTACTCGAGCGCGTCGAGCCCGCCATGGCTGGAGATCGTAAGTGCTCGCACTGATTTGCGGATATATTTTGGAACGACGCTGTCGGCTCTTGGCCCTGGGCTATCAGCCGGTTGAAGTTACGG
>JBKJKB010000116.1:0-2564 GCA_046597675.1 Gemmatimonadaceae bacterium | reverse complement strand
GTGATTTGCCCCTTGGGCACCACCGAGCCGCTTTTCACGTTCGACTCTACCGCGAAGCGGTTACATTCCGAAGCCCAGGGTTCGCGGTACTCCGCGTACCCTGGGTAGTCGAAGCCGTGCAATCGGCTACGCCGTAGGCGTTATACCCGCGCGGTTTGTGTATAGGCGACCGGCAGGAATTAATGTAGCTTTCGCCGGCGATTCGGTGCCTCGGCGTGCGGGGGACGTGAGTCCCCCGGTGATACATGGCGCGGTGTTTCGTCTTAGGGGCTGTGCATTTTTTAGTTCCGAAAGCTATTGGGACACACCGAACCGCACGCTCGACGCTACCGCGAAGCGGTTACATTCCGAAGCCCAGAACGGAAATCCAGGCACCAAATCGCTGCGTCGTGCGGGGGTCGGGAGTCATTGGCGGAATTTGGCCTTAATTCATGGTACACCTTGTTCCGCCAATGACTCCCGACCGTGCGCCGTGGAGGCGTGAGGATTTTAGCGGGTGCAAGTCCCGCCTGGAAAGGGTTGCTTGTCCAGTAGCTATCGAAGCGGCAAGGGAGGAAACGAACTTGTCGGAGCCTTCGAGACAACGGGCCGCCTGGCGGCTCGGCGAAGATGCAGGCCGTAACGCAAGTGAACGCTCGATGAGGCCTCGAAAACTTTAATGCGGAAGCCGACCCAACGGTCGGGCGGGGAAGGCCAGTGCCACAAGGGAAGCCAGCAACAAACGCACCTTGCGGTTCCGCCGGGGTAGAGACGACGGCATGCATCGAAGGAATCCTCACGAAACACGGGAGGCCGACAGCCACGGTGCCTGGGCGGCACAACGGAACGCCCGCGAGGGCTAGGTCCGGTGGCTTCGGCGACGGAGAGGCTCGTAGTAGCGATGAAGCCGGGTAATTCCGGTGGAGCGAAGGGGCCTCAGTTCAAGGATCAACGCGAACAGGAGCAAGGCAAACGATGATTGGCGACGAGCCTACCAACACGACTCCCTTGCAGAAGCTCCGCGACGCGTTGCATGCCAAAGCGAAGAGTGCGCCGAACTTCCGCTTCTACGCGCTGTACGACAAGGTGTATCGGGCCGACGTGCTGCAAGCCGCCTGGGAGCAATGCCGTCGCAACGACGGCGCTCCTGGCGTGGACGGACAGACGTTCGCCGACATCGAAGCGTACGGCCCGGAGCGGTGGCTGGGCGAACTGACGGAGGAATTGCGAACGAAACGGTACGAACCGCAGGCGGTCCGGCGCGTGTACATTCCCAAGCCGGACGGGAAGCAGCGGCCCCTGGGTATTCCAACGATCCGTGATCGAGTGGTGCAAACCGCCCTGTTGCTGATCTTGGAACCTATCTTCGAGGCCGATCTGCCGCCCGAGCAATACGCCTATCGCGAGGGCCGCAGTGCGTTGGATGCCGTGCAAGAAGTCAGGCATCTGATGCGGGCAGGTCATCGCCAGGTAGTGGATGCGGATCTGAGCGGGTACTTCGACACGATCCCGCACGCGGAACTGATGCAGTGCGTTGCCCGTCGCGTGAGCGACCAAGGCGTGCTTCACCTCGTGAAGCAGTGCCTGGTGGCGGCTGTGGAGGAAACCGACGAGCGGGGACGCGTGCAACGAACGACTCGCAACAAGGATTCGGGGCGGGGCACGCCGCAAGGCGGACCCCTCTCACCACTGCTGGCGAACCTGTACATGCGACGCTTCGTGCTGGGCTGGAAGACGCTGGGACATGAACAGCGGTTCCAGGCTCGCATCGTGAACTATGCCGACGACTTCGTGATCTTGTGTCGCGGCGACGCGGATCAAGCGCTCGCCGCGATGCGGAACATGATGACACGGCTCAAGCTGACGGTGAACGAGACGAAGACGCACGTCTGCCGCGTGCCGGAGCAATCGTTCGACTTCCTGGGTTATACGTTTGGCCGGATGCATTCTCCCCGCACGGGCGGCGCTTATTTAGGCGCTCGCCCCGCGAGGAAGAAAGTGGTGGGCTTCTGCCGCGCGATCAACGATCTCGTCCGCAGGGTGCCGACCTTCATTCGACCGGAAGCCCTGGTCTATCAGGTGAATCAAAAGATTCGCGGGTGGGCCGGATACTTCTCGTATGGCACGATCACCCCGGCGTACCAGATCGTGCATCGGCACGTGGTGCATCGGGTCCGTCGGTGGCTGCGGAGAAAGTTTCAACTGCCGGGGTTGGGGACTCGCCAATTCTCCGATGAGCATCTTGAGCACACGCTCGGCCTGCTCAACCCGCTGAAACTTCCTCGCCGCTACTCGTGGGCGAACACATGAACCTTGTCCGAGAGCCGGATGCGGGAAAACCGCCCGTCCGGTTCGATGAGCGGGAACTGGAATCGAAGCATGGTTCAGCTAGTGAGGCACCGGCAAACGAAAGAGCCGGCAACCGATAGGCCGCACCTAACCCTCGCGCCAGTTCTCGACTCTACCCCCGTACGTTCCAAGCACAAACGCGTTCCTTGTGTTGCCAACTCAAATCACCACGGGCTTGCCGAGCGCTCGGCGGACCGGCACGAACTGGCCGGCGTGCATGAGCCCATGCGTGGCGA
>JBKJKB010000106.1:0-3115 GCA_046597675.1 Gemmatimonadaceae bacterium | reverse complement strand
ACTCGCGCGCGTGATCGGTGCTCGGCGTCGTGGGGTCGTTCCCGTGATCGGCGGTGATGATCAGGAGATCGCGCGGGCGCAGGCGCGGCAGCAGCCTGGCCAGGCGGGCATCGAAGCGCTCGAGATTCGCCGCGTACCCCGCGGCGTCGTTCCGGTGCCCGTACTGCGTGTCGAAGTCGACCAGGTTGGTAAAGACCAGGCCCGGACCGGCGGTGGCGACAGCCTTCTCGATCTCCTCCATCCCGTCCTTGTCGCTCTTGGTGTGGACGGCCGTGGTCACGCCTCGCCGCGCGAACAGATCGTCGACCTTGCCGATGGTGTGGACGCACTGACCGGCTGCCGTCATCGCATCCAGCAGCGTCGTCCCTTCGGGCGGCAGCGCGTAATCGTGGCGGTTGGCCGTGCGCTTGAACGCCCTCGGCTCACCCAGGAAGGGGCGCGCGATCACCCGGGCGACGCCCATTCCCTTCCCCACCATCTCGTAGGCGATCTCGCAGATGCGATACAGCTCGGAAATCGGGATGACTTTTTCGTGCGCGGCGATCTGAAAGACGCTGTCGGCGGACGTGTAGACAATCGGGCGCCCGGTGCGGACGTGCTCCTCGCCGAGCTCGTCGATGATCGCGGTGCCGGACGCGACCGTGTTGCCGATCGTTCCCCGGCCGATCCGGCGCTCGAACGCGGCGATCACTTCGGCCGGAAAACCCTGCGGAAACGTCGGGAAGGGACGCTCGAGGATGATGCCGGCCATCTCCCAATGACCGGTCACGGAATCCTTGCCCGGAGATCGCTCGGCCATGCGTCCGTAGGCCCCGAGTGGGACCTCGGGCGCGTCAACCTGCGCCATGCCGTGGATGTTCGCGACCCGTGGCAGTCCGAGAGCGCGCAGCGTCGGCAGCTTCAGCCGGACGGCACGCGAGATGTTGCCCAGGGTGTCGCTGCCGCGGTCGCCGTAGGCGTCGGCGTCCGGCAGCTCGCCGACACCGACCCCGTCGAGCACCGTGAGGAACACGCGATCTGGAAGGGATGTCATAGAAGGCGGGCGTCTTCGTCCTGTGTCTCCGCCCGCTCGCCGGCGGCGTGAATCCAGCGTAGATTAGGCTCTTTCCTGAACCAGATCAACTGCCGCCGCGAGTATTTCCGGTTTTCGCGGACGATCAGCTCGCGGGTCTGCGCCTCGTCGCGCACGCCGTGCAGGTGCTCGAGCGCCTGCCGGTAGACCAGACCCGTGAACGGCAGCGCCGTCTCCGGCACGCCGCGCGCGAGCAGGCCGCGCATCTCGTCGAGAAGGCCCTGCGCGAACTGCTCATCGACGCGCCTGCCCACCCGCTCGCTGGTCTGTTCTTCCGGAATCCGCAGGGCGACGCTCGTGACCTCGTAGTCGGCCAGCGGCGACGCGGTGGCGGCAAAATGGTCGGTCAGCGGACGCCCGGTGACGATCCACACCTCCAGCGCGCGGACCAGCCGCTTCACATCCGGGATCTGGATGCGCTCCGCCGACGGCGGATCCACCTGCCCCAGCCATCGATGAAGGCATGCCGGTCCTCGCCGTGCCGCGACCCGCTCGAGCCGGCGGCGCAGCGGCGCGTCGCGCCCCGGTCCTTCGAACATCCCGCGCGTCAGCGCGCGGTAATACAAACCCGTTCCCCCGACCAGAATCGGCAGCCTCCCGCGCGACGTAATGCCGCGGATGACGGCCGCCGCGTCGCGCGCGTACCGCGCCGCCGAGTATTCTTCGGTCGGATCGACAACGTCGATCATGTGGTGGGGAATGCCGCGCTGCTCGGAGAAGGGGACTTTGTCGGTGCCGATATCGAAGCCGCGATACACGGCCGTGGAGTCGCAACTGACGATCTCGCCGCCACACCGTTCCGCCAGCGCGATGCCGAGAGCGCTCTTCCCCGTCGCCGTCGGCCCGACGATGGCGAAGAGGCGCGGCGTCAGCCGGTCCATGCGCGCGCGTAGACGTAGATCGCGAGCACCGTGAGGACGAGAAACAGTCCGATCTGCTGGGTGCGGCTCGGCACGCTAGTGTCCGCCGCCGCCGGGAGGCGTTTCGTTGAAGTAGAACGTGACGATGAACGGCGCGTTCTCGTCAGGGAACTCGAGGGGGAGCGGCACCGTCGGGTTCGTCAGCTTGATCGCGTTGAACGCAGACTTCGTGAACGCGTCGATCTCCGAGGGCTGCATGATCTGCAGATCGGTGATGCTGCCGTCGCGGTGCACCTTGAAGCTGAGCACCACGTGGCCGCGAAGCGACATCGCGGCGTAGGGCACGAACCAGTTGCGGCGGATCTGCGCGACGAACCGCCGGAGCCACGGACCGAAATCGACCCCCTTCGTGTCGAACTGGATGGACGGCCCGAAGTTGCCGCTGCCCTGCACGTTCTGCAGCGATTCCCCCTGTGAGTACTTCTGCACATTGCGGACGGCTTCAGTGAGGACGCCCGGCGACAGCCCGCCGAGGGTCGGGTTCTTCGAGGGTTCGTTCCTGGCAATCACGGAGTCGGGCGTGCGCGGCAGGCGCAGCGCATTCGGATCGGCCGGCGCGGGGCCAGTGTCGGGCCCTTTCTCGGCCTTCGCGGGGGCGCTCGGCTGCTCCGATGGCTGCGGCCGCTCCTTCGTCGCGTCGCTGACGATCTTCTCCGCCGAATTCCCGCGCGAGAATGCCACGTCGTTCTTCGGATCCGGCGCCTTCTCCATCGTTTGTGCCCGCCGGTTCTGGTCCGACAGCTCCGCGAGCTTCGGCGGCACCTGGGTCCTGACTTCGACTTTCGGAGCCACGAACACGAACTGCGCCCGGTCGCGCAGGTTCTCCTGCTCCTTCTCACGCTCCGCCGCAAGCCGCTGTTCCTGGTCGGCGTACATCGCCTTCACGAAGGCCAGATTCGGCCAGGCGAGGATGGAAATGATCAGCAGCAGATGCACGACGACCGTCAGGAGGACGATTTCCAGCTGGGTCAATGACCGATCCAGCGTCGGGATATCCGGGCGGTAGTCCTCGAAATCGAAGTACATCAGTGGTTTACGCGATTATACCAAGGGTCAGGCGCGGGTCGCGATGTATAGATAGACGATGCCGAGGCTCAGGGGGACGGGCCGGACGTCCGTAAAC
>JBKJKB010000099.1:0-12314 GCA_046597675.1 Gemmatimonadaceae bacterium | reverse complement strand
CTCCGACACGTTCGCCCGCGGGCGCCGCTTGTCGATGATCGCGAGCGTCCCATCCAGACGTTTCGCGAAGCCGCGAGCCATCTTCGCCGAGCCTACGTCCGGCGCCACCACAACTACATCGTGCAGATTCTTGCGCTTGAAGTGCGAGACGAACACCGGCGCCGCGTATAGATGGTCCACCGGAACGTCGAAGAACCCCTGCAGCTGGTGCTGGTGGAAGTCGACCCCCAGCAACCTGTCCGCCCCCGCTGTCATGATCACGTTTGCCACGAGCTTCGCGCCGATCGCCACCCGCGGCTGGTCCTTACGGTCCTGACGCGAGTAACCGTAGTACGGCATCACGCAGGTCACCCGCGCCGCTGATGCGCGCTTCGCCGCGTCGATCAGCAGCAGAAGCTCCATCAGGTTGTCCGCGGGAGGGTTCGTCGGCTGAACGATGAAAACGTCGTTTCCCCGCACGTTCTCGTCGATTCGCACGAACAGCTCGCCATCGGCGAAGCGGCTCAGCGTGACCTTGCACAGCTCGACCCCGAGCTGCGACGCCATCTCTTCGGCCAGCGCACGATTGGCAGAGCCGCTCATGAGCTTGAAGCCGTGACTAGGTACGGCCAGTCCGTCCATTGTCACAGCCCTGTAAGATACGGTGTGCCAGAGAGTTTAGTCAATCGGACGAGCCCGGTTGACGGCGAGTTGCCCCCGGTGGATTCGAACCACCATACTCGGCTCCAAAGGCCGATGTCCTGCCATTGGACGAGGGGGCAGTGGGTGGCTAAAACTTAGTCCAATCGCTCGAGCGGTACAACGTGAGCGGCCGTCGACGTCCGAATCTCCCCCCATTCAGACCCGCTCGCGCCTGGCTCATCCGGCGTGTCCGGCGTGTCCGAGTCGAAGATCCCAACCACCGCGGAGCCGGAGCCCGTGAGCATCGCTATGCGCGCCCCACGAGCGATCAGCGACTCTCGAATGGCTCCAATGACGGGGTGTCGCTCGGTTACCGCCTGGAGAAAATCGTTCTCGGCATGCTCCGCTGCCCGCTCCCACGAGGCGAAGGCGTCGCCGGGGAGGGTCGGAGGCGGCGTCGCGCCGCCGCGTGCCCGCCCCAACCACTCATACGCATCCCGCGTCGAGACGTGAATGGGAGGGACGGCGAGAATGACGGGCCGCACCGGCAGCGGCGGCAGGGGTATGAGACGTTCCCCCCGCCCCCAGCCCACCGCCATGGCGTCGTCGCTCACGAGAAACGGCACGTCCGAGCCGATCGTGGTCGCGAGCGAGAGCAGCTCGGCGCCCGGGAGCGGCGACGGGGCAAGAGCGTTGAGCGCGCGCAGCACCGCAGCTGCGTCCGCGCTGCCACCTCCGAGCCCGGCGCCCACGGGGATCAGCTTCTTGACGCGAATTCGGATGTGCGGATGCCAGCCGGCCCGCTCGCAATACACTCTGGCGGCAACCAAAGCGAGGTTCTGCTCCGCGGGCCCGCTGGCGACGACCAGCGAACTGTCGCCTCCTACGTCGAGCTCGATCCCGCCCCCGTCGGACACCGCGACCGTGATCCGGTCAGCCAGCGCCAAGCGCAGAAATACCGTCTCGATCGCGTGGTAGCCGGAGTCTCCGAGCCCCAGCACTTTCAGGCGAAGATTGATCTTCGCCTGCGCTTCGACCCGTACCGTGCCGCTCAAGGCTGTTCCGGCGCCGCTCTGAGATCGCGGAAATGCAGCCCCAGGCGCACGAAATAAATCCCGCCGATGATCGTGATCGGGATGAACGTGAGAATGTGGTACCCGATCGCCCAGCTCGTGGCCAGCACGGCGGAGACGCCGTACACCGCGAGCGTGATCACGGCCATCGCTTCGAACACGCCGAAGAAGCCAGGTGCCGACGGTAGCGCTACCCCGAATGCCGTGACCGTCTGCACGAACAGCGCGGCCGAGAAGGGCAGGTCGATTCCCACGGCGAGGAAGCCGAGCCACGTGCCCAACCCGCTGACCAGCCAGTGGACCAGGGTCCATCCGAAAACGAGGACGAACCGGCGCGGGCTGCGCATGACGCTGAGGCCGTCGCTGAAGCGCTGGAGCGCGACCTTGCCACGCTCCTCGATTCTTGGCGAGATCCGCCGGGAAAAAATCTCGAAGGTGACGATGAGTGCACGCGGGAAAAACACGAGCAGGTAAACGATCGCAAGCAGCCCCGCGGTGAACGCGATGCCGCCGCGCGCCCAGTCGGCCAGCGGCTGGCCGGCGATCGTGGCGTTCGACGGAAACGCGGGATCCATCAGCGCCACCAGGCCCAGCGCCAGGAGGACGACCGCGTCGAAGAGCCGGTCCACCACCAGCGAAGCGACCGAAGTGGAGAACGGGATCCGCGGCACTTCCCGCGTGAGCGCATATGCCCGCGCCAGCTCTCCCGCACGCGCGGGGAGCACGTTGTTGATCATCATGCCGATGGCGGTGGCGCGCCACAGCGGCCCGAAGGGGATGTCGGGCGCGACCGGCTCGAGAATCACTCTCCACCGCAGGGCGCGAATCGGGAAGATTAGAGTCGCGGCGACGGTCGAGAGAAAGAACAGCCACGGGTCGGAGCGCGAGAGCTCGGCCAACACGGTGGCCGGCGAGACGTCCCGCAGCACCCACAGCAACAGCGCACCGCTCAGCAGGAAGCCTGCGAGGCCGCGCCACCCGGACTTCATGAGTTGTTTCAGACGGCCGTGGCCAGTTCCATCAGATCCATGAGCTCGTCGAGCTCTTCGGGAGTCGGTTCCCGCTCCGCGGCGGCCTGCGCCGCCCGGATTTCGCGGGCGCGGGCCAGGGCGGCGCGTCCCGTGTAAAGCAGAGATTCGATAGGCACGAGTGCGCCGGCGGTCGCGGCGGGAGCTGCCTGGGTGTCGAGATCCATGCCCTCGAAACCCGCCAGCCCTTCAGAGATGAGAGAGTGCAGATCCTGCCCGCGCGGCGTCGCCCGCTCATCACCCGCGAGCGGCCTGGCTTGCGGTGGAGTGGGCGTCCGCGCGGGCGATGGCGGTGCGCGCTCGGGAGCGGGGCGCGAGCTGGCGGCCGGCTCCAGCCGCGGCCGCTCGGTCCGGCCTGCGCGGGGATCCGATTTGTCCGGCGCCGGCTCGCGCAGCTGCTGCTCGAACTGCGTCTGCGGCGTCACCGCCACGTAGATCACGTGCGGGCCGGAATCGTCGTGAAACAGCCGCGCGATCGGCACGACCATGGCGTTGCTCTTCCGGTCCTCGGACGGCGCGAAAGCGTGCAGCGCGTCCGCGATCGCCGCGGCGCGCTCGCTCTCGCCCGGACCCCAGACGCTCGCGGCGAAAATCAGATCGGGCAGCTCGTACAGCACCGCCTGCAGCGAGTACGACAGCGGCTCCGTCCACTGGATGCGTCGCGTGTGGATGGCGCGGGCGATGCGCTCCATCCGGCCGGCGACGACCGCGAGATCGCTCAGGCGTACCATCGTGGCCGAGCCGCGCAACCCTCGCGCGGCGCCCAGCATCCTGCCGGTGTCACGCTCGGTCGCGGGCAGCCACATGATCTCCCGCAGCGTGTCGGAGTAGCCGACCGCTTCCGCGACGAAGAACTCGACGAGCCGTGCCGGCAGGTTGGAAGTTGAGATTGCCATCGGCGCCAACTCTATGGCGGCGGGGGAGCGACGTCAAACATCCGCGCGGCGCACATCGCTTCCTTCATCTCGGCGACGGCGGCGGCGATGCCCACGAACACCGCGCGGCTGACGATCGAGTGGCCGATGTTCAGCTCTTCGATCTCCGGGATGCCGCTCACCGGCTGGACGTTGGCGATGGTCAGCCCGTGGCCGGCGTGAATCGCCAGTCCGAGCGCGGCGCCTTGCTCCGCTGCCCGGCGAATCTCGCCCAGCCGCGCGCTCTCGCCGGGTTCGTGCGAGTACCGTCCGGTGTGGAGCTCGACCGCGTCGCAACCGAGATCGCGCGAGCGCTCGATGCTGTCCGCGGACGGGTCGATGAACAGCGAGGTGCGGATCCCGGCAAGGCGCAGCTCGTCCACCGCCGCGCGGATCCGCGCCGGATCGTGGCGAAGGTCCAGCCCTCCTTCCGTCGTGACTTCCTCACGACGCTCAGGGACGAGAGTCACCTGCTCCGGCTTCGCCGCGATGGCGATCGCCAGCATCTCGGGCACGCAGGCCAGCTCGAGATTCAAGTACGTTTTAATGACCTTTCGCAGTCCCTGCACGTCTGAGTCTTGTATGTGACGACGGTCTTCCCGCAGATGGGCCGTGATTCCGTCCGCTCCGGCAGCCTCGCACACCCGCGCGGCCTCGAGCGGATCGGGCTCGCTGCCGCGACGCGCCTGACGCAACGTCGCGACATGATCGATGTTGATGTACAGCCGTTGACGGGTTGCTGGCATTTTTCCCGGCGGTTAGGTTCGCTTTCCCCGCAGCATGGAGCGGTACGTGCGCAAATCCTTTCTGATGGCAGCCCTTCTTCTCACCGTGGTCGCGTGCGCGACGACGCCGTCGCCGGGCGTGACGCCTTCCACAAATGACGGTGCTGGTGCAATGGCGCCGCGCCTGGCGGTGGACGCGTTCCTCGACGCCGTCAGAACGGAAGATCTACAGGCCATGGGCGCAACTTGGGGAACTGTGCGGGGTCCCGCTCGCGAGACAATCGAGCGCACGGAGCTGGAGAAACGCGTCATCATCCTGCAATGTTATTTGCAGCACGATAGCTACAGGGTACTCAGCGAGGTCCCCGGGGATGCAGGGCGCCGCGTGGTCCGCGTCGAGATCACGCGCGGAACCCAAAAGCGGCAGCCGAGCCTGCATACGGTCCAGGGGCCCGGGGGCAGGTGGTACGTGGAGAACGTCGAGCTCGCCGCCGTGCGCGACTTCTGTGGCCTGCCGTCGACTTCCTGACGGGCGCGGCGTAGTCAGCTCTCGGTAAGCTCGACCAGAACGCCGCCAGTGGATCGCGGGTGGAGAAACGCGACCCGCTTCCCCTCGGCACCAATGCGAGGGACCTGATCCACCAGCTCGACGCCCATGGCTCTGCATTTGTCCATCACGGCCTGGAGATCGGCCACCGCGAAGCAGATGTGGTGGATTCCGGGTCCGCGCTTCGTGATGAATCGCCCGATGGGCGAATCCGCGTCCGCGGGCTCGAGCAGCTCCACGAGCGATCCATCCGCGTCGAACGCAACGATCCGGGCGCCGTCCGAGTCGTTGACCGGGACGCTCTCCAGTCCGAGCACGTCGCGGTAGAACGGGAGCTGCATGTCGATTGCGCTGAGAGCGATCCCCACGTGCGCGATCCGCGTAGCCGGTCCTGTTGTATTGGTCATTAGATTAACGCTGTACGAATGATCATCGCTAATTGTGCACAACAGGCGCAAACCCGCGCCATGGAGGATATAGATAATGTCGCACGCGGTCACAGTCACCGACGCTGATTTTGAGAGTGCGGTAGAGCAAAACGCCGGGCTCACGGTCGTCGACTTCTGGGCGACCTGGTGCGCGCCTTGCCGCATGATCGCGCCTGTGCTGGAGCAACTGGCCGAGGAGTACGCGGGCAAGGCCAAGGTCGCCAAGCTCGATGTCGATACGAACGTCCGGACAGCCAGCCGGTTTCAGGTAAGGTCGATCCCGACGCTGCTGTTCTTCAAGGACGGAAAGGTCGTAGATCAGATAATCGGCGCCGTGCCGAAGCAGCAACTCGAGATGAAGTTCAAGGAGCACGCCGCATAGCGGGGCGTCTTTTTCTCGTCAGCACCCCGATCGGAAACCTCGGCGACATTTCCTTCCGCGCCGTCGAGGTTCTGAAGTCGGTCGACATGATCCTGGCGGAAGACACGCGCCATTCCCGCCGACTGCTCGACCATTACGACGTTTCGACTCCCACCAGCGCGTACCACGAGCACAATGAAGCGCAGGCCACGCCGAAGATCATCGAGCGGCTGGCCGAAGGGCAGGACGTAGCGCTCATATCGGACGCGGGAACACCATTGTTGTCCGATCCGGGCGCGCGGCTCGTATCCGGGGCGATCGACGCCGGCATCGAGGTCGTCGCGGTGCCGGGCGCGTCCGCGCTGCTCGCGGCGCTGGCGGGCGCTGGGCTTGGCGCCGAGCGATTCACCTTCTTCGGTTTTCTCGCGCGCCGCGGGCGCGAGCGCACCGAGGCGATCGCGGAGATTGCCGCGACACCGCACACCTGCGTGCTGTACGAGGCGCCGGGCCGGGTGGGCGCGACGCTCCAGGATCTCGTTGCATCCGGCGCCGGCGAGCGTGCGTGCGCGGTCGCGCGGGAACTGACGAAGAAGTTCGAGGAGTTCAGGCGGGGATCGGTCGCCGAGCTTGCGGAGCACTACGGCGACGAAGGGCCACGAGGGGAAGTAGTGATCGTGCTCGGGGCGCGGGTGGAGCAGCAGGTGGATGAGGACGAGCTGCGCGTTGAGGCCGCGGTCATGCGAAAGGCGGGCGCAGCGCCGCGCGACATCGTGGCGAAGCTCACGTCCATGGGCGCGTCTCGGAATGTGGCCTACAGACTTGGGCACGAACGGCCTACGGGGAAAACTCAGCGAGATCCTAGCGGTTAGCGGTGACGGCTAACAGCTAGGAGCCAGGTAGCCTTTATCCGGACTCTCCATCTGCCGCTAAATTAGCCACCATGCCGAATACAGTCCGTCCCGGAAAGATTGTGTGTGTCGGCCGGAACTATGCCGAACACGCAAAGGAGCTCGGCAACGAGGTCCCCAAAGCCCCGCTGATTTTTCTGAAGCCTCCGTCGAGCGTAATCGCCAACGGCGAGTTCATCCGGCTTCCTTCCGCGTCGCAGCAGGTCGAGTTCGAGGGGGAGATCGGAGTCATCATCGGCAAGCGCCTCACACGCGCGAGCGAGACCGATGCTCGGGGCGGGATTCGCGCGCTCGTCGCCGTGAACGACGTCACCGCGCGCGACCTGCAGAAGAGCGACGGCCAGTGGACGAGAGCCAAGGGCTTCGACTCGTTCTGCCCGATCGGCGAGGAGTCGAAGGCCGTCCCGGATCTGGCGAGCATCACCATCATCACCCGCGTGAACGGCGAAGAGCGCCAGCGCGGATCCAGCTCGCAAATGGTCTTCACCATTCCGATGCTGCTGTCCTACATCTCGAGCATCATGACGCTGGAGCCCGGCGACCTCGTGGCCACGGGGACTCCGTCCGGCGTGGGCCGGCTCGCTCCGGGCGATGTCGTCGAAGTCGAGATCGAAGGAATCAGCCGAGTCAGCAACCCCGTCACCAAGGGTCGATAATGCCGCCGTACACGAAGCGTGTGCTGAGTCTCCCCGAGTACCCACTCGGCAAGATTCCAGCGCGCAAGCGCGAGCTCATCGCGCAGGGCATCGACGTGATCGACCTCGGCGCCGGCGACGCGGATCTGGCTCCGCCCGACGTGGCCGTGAAGCGGATTCAGAAGGAGGTCGAGCGGCCGGAGATAAGCCGGTACGGCTTCGCGCTCGGCCTGATGGAATATCGCGAGGCGATCGTGCGCTTCATGCAACGTCGCTTCAACCAGAAGTTCGACCCGATGACGGAAGTGGTGCCGCTGATCGGATCGAAGGAAGGGATCGCGCATCTCGCGCTCGCATACCTCGAGCGCGGCGACGTGTCGATCATGCCGGAGCCCGGCTACCTCGCGTACCTCGGTGGAACGATGCTCGCCGAAGGGGAAGCGTACCGGTACGCGCTCCGCCCGGACAACGATTTTCTGGTGGACCTCGACGAGGTTCCCGCGGACGTCCTGAAGCGGGCCAAGATCCTGTATCTGAATTATCCAGGCAACCCTACGGGTGCCATCGCGTCTCCAACATATCTGAAGGGGATCGTCGACCGGTGCAAGGAACTCGACATCCTGCTGGTGTATGACAATGCGTACTCCGAGCTCGCGTTCGACGGGTACGTGCCGCCGAGCATTTTCGAGATCGAAGGCGCGCGGGAAGTAGCCATCGAGTTCCACTCGATGTCGAAGACCTACAACATGACCGGGTGGCGGTGCGGCTGGGCATGCGGCAATCCGGAGATCGTGTGGCCGCTTGCAAAGGTCAAATCGTTCATCGACACAGGGGTATTTCTGGGGATCCAGGCGGCTTCGGCATCGGCGCTCGACAACTGGGAGAACTGGGCACCGGGTAACGCCGCGGTGTTCCAGGAGAGACGCGATGCCGCCGTCGAGAGCTTTACCGACGCGGGGTTCCCGTGCGCCAGTCCCAAGGCGTCGATGTATCTCTGGCTTCCGCTCCCGTCGAGCATCCCGAGCGCTGAGTTCTCGCACCGCCTGATGGAAGAAGAAGGCGTGGTCGTTCTCCCGGGCTCCGCGTTCGGACCGGGTGGCGAAGGGTTCTTCCGTGTGTCGTTCATCACGTCGCCGGCCAGAATCCGCGAGGCCGCTGTTCGCGCCGGCCGCGTCCTCGCGAGTTACGGAGCCGCGGTAGCGTGAAGCGTCGGGTTTCGCCCGCTGTTCTGGTCTCGCTCGCCGTGCACGCGGTGATGGGACTCGTGATAGTGCAGTCGCTGATCATACCGACGACGCTGAGCAGATTGTTCACGGGCGAAAAGCGGGTAGCAGTCCCCGCGGAGCGAATTGGATTTCTCTCGATTCCGCGCGGCACCGAACCGGCCGTGATCGGGCGCAGAGGCGGAGACGGGAGTCCGGTCTCATCCGTACGGGCTCCGGCGCTCATCGCGCCGAGCGTGATGCCCGAACGGATTCCGCCGACACCGGCAGCAGGCGTTGCATCGGCGCCGGTGAGCGGCACGGGTCCGCTGGTCGGCGGCGGGGGACCCACGCGCGGCGTGCGTCCTTCGTTCACGAGCCCGCGAGTCTGGGCGCCGCCGGGCAGGATACTCAGCGCTCCCAGGTCCACCGCCGAGGTGATCGATGATGCCATTCGCGCGGACGTCGAACGCATCACGGATTCGGTCGTGGCGCTCGGTCCGCGCCGCGATCCTGGCGACTGGACGATCGAGCGCAAAGGCCGGAAATGGGGAATCGACCAGCGCGCGATCCGGCTGGGGCCGGTCTCGATTCCCACGGCCGTTCTCGCTCTGCTGCCGATCAATGTCCAGGCAAATCCGATCACCGGACAGCGCGAGCGCCAGCTCAACTACATGCACTCCGACATCGTGTTCCATGCGCAGCGCGCGATCAACGAGAACCAGTTCAAGGAGGCGGTGCGGAACCTCCGGCTGAGAAAGGAGCGGGAGCGCGCCGAACAAAAAGAGCGGGAGCCGGTGGCCCCCGCTCAGGACGGTTCGGGTACGAACTGACCGCTAGGACGTAAGCGTCGCCCTCGGCATCGGCGGGTTGTCGCAGAAAGGGCGGAAGACGCCGCACACGATGCCAAGCACCTGAAAATCCGCGCCCGGCTCCATGACGATGTCCTTCTCGGAGATGTTCGCCGGCTGCAGCACCACGCACCCGTTCTTCCGGGTGTACGTCCGGATCGTGGCGTCGGTACCGATCTTCACGGCCACCATGTCGCGCTCCGCGGGCTTGCCCGACGGATTCACGAGCAAATAGTCGCCGTCGTTGATTCCGCGGCCCACCATGCTTTCGCCCTTCGCGCGAATCATGAAGGTGTCGTTGCTTGGCAGGAAGCGGCGATCGACAGTGATGAACCCTTCGCGATTCTCCGGCGCGAGCGACGGCTCGCCCGGGTTGATTCCGCCGTAGTACGGCACGGGCTGCGTGTTGATCGCGCCCGCGAAGCCAAGCAGGCGGACGCCGCGCGAGCGCGCCGGGTCCCGCTCGATGTATCCTTTTCTGGTCAGCGACTGAAGCAGGTCCGAGACCGTCTTCGTCGATTTGATCTTGAACCGCGCCCCGATGTCGCGAATACTCGGCTGGTAGGTGTTCTCGGCCGTAAAGTCCAGTAGATACTGGTAGACCGAAGTCTCTAAACTGGTTAACGGTTCGGACATGAACTCTCCCTCCGGGGGCGGCAGTCACGATGAGACCGCCTCATCGAGGCCGGCAAACTGCGGGTAATCTGTCTGCGGCGATGGCGGGGGTCAACTACGGAACGGCAAGCCTCATTATGGCCGATTCCACGCGAGCGAGTGACTTCTCCCTCCCAAGCGAAATCAAAACGTCGAAAATGCCGGGGCTTACGCTCATGCCAGTCAGTGCCACGCGCATGGGCTGAAAGATCTTACCGGCTGTTGTACCCCGCTCTTCGGCGAGCGCGCGCAGCGCCGTCTCCAGACTTTACGCGACAAGCTCAACAACGCGGACGCTTCGGCTGGATCCTTCCAGCCCTTCGCGACTGCGTCGGAATCGTACGCAATCGTGTCGGACAGATACGGCGCTGCCTGCCGCACGATGTCGTGGATGGTGCGGGCTCGCACGCGCAGGAGTTCGAGCAGCGCCAGGTAGCGATCGCCGCGGAGCTGCTCCGCACTGGCAAGGCCCGCGGCCACGATCGCCGGCGTCACGCGCGGCTCGAGCTTATCCAGCGGCATCGACGAGAGGTACTGGCCGTTCATCCACTCGAGCTTCTGCGTGTCGAACACGGCAGCTTTTTTCTGCAGCCCATCGGCCGAGAACAGCTCGATCATCTGCTCGGTCGTCATGATCTCGCGGTCGCCGCCGGGCGACCAGCCGAGGAGCGCCAGAAAATTCACCATCGCTTCGGGCACTATGCCGAGGTGCTGGTAGTCGCCGACCGCGGTCGCGCCGTGTCGCTTGCTCAGCTTCTTGCCGTCCATCCCGTGGATCATCGGCAGATGCGCGAACTGCGGCACGGGCTGGGACAGCGCGCGGTACAGCATGATCTGCTTCGGCGTATTGGAGATGTGGTCGTCGCCGCGCATGACGAGCGTAATGCCCATCGCGACGTCGTCCGACACGACCGCGAGATTGTAGATCGGCGTGGCATCGGAGCGCAGCACCACGAAGTCGTCGACGTCCTTGTTGGGGAACGCGATGGTGCCATGCACAAGGTCGTCCCACTCGGTTGTTCCGTCGGGCACTCTGAAACGAACGACGAACTGCTCGTCGGTCTGCACGCGAGCGTCGACTTCGTCCTTGCTCAGGCGATCGCAGCGACGATCGTACTTGAAGCTCTCCTTTCTGGCGTCTGCTTCCTTGCGCCTGGCATCGAGCTCGGCCGGGGTGCAGAAACAGCGGTACGCCGCGCCGGTCTCGAGAATCCGCCGGACGTCATCCTGATGGCGCGAGAGGTTGGCACCCTGATGCACGACCTCGCCGTCCCAATCCAGGCCGAGCCACTCGAGGCCCTCGAAGATGGCGCGCGTGCTTTCTTCGGTGCTGCGCGCCTTGTCGGTGTCCTCGATGCGGAGCAACATCGAGCCGCCGTGCTTTCGCGCCCACAGCCAGTTGAACAGCGCGGTTCGCGCGCCCCCCACGTGGAGATAGCCGGTGGGGGACGGCGCGAAGCGGAGTCGCGGCCCGGACTGGTCGGAGATTATTTCCTCACGCGAGATACATGTAACTGGCGCCCGCTGCCTGGGCCTGATTCATCGCTACTACCATGGCAGGCACGATGATCATCTTCGGCAGCATGTTCGCTTCGAGCTCGGCGCGGATGTCGGTGGCCGGCCTGTTGAGTCCTTCGGCGAGCCGTGCCACCCAGAAGTTGAAGGCGTTGTTGCAGACGATGAATCTGGTCCCCAGCGCCTGGAGCGCTGTGATGCTCGAGTCTCCGGGGATGTCGATCCGCGCTTCCGCGCCGAGCAATTCTCCTTCCGGCGCCGCGGCGAAGACGTTCCTCGTAGCGGCAGCTTTTGTCACGCGGTCATTGACGCCGGTCGCCGCCCCGAAGCCGTACTTCTCCCACATCGCGTCGTTGAAAGCCAGCGGCGTGGAAAAACCGTACAGCCCGACGATCGGCAGAACGTGCGGGTAGCTCTGTCCGAACGCGCTCCTGTAGCTGTGCGCATAGTTGCGCACGTGCAGCAGCGGGAAGCCCCCGTTCGGCGCGGGCATGGCGAAGATCTGCGCGTGACTTTCCTTGATGCCATCGAGCCAGCTGTTATCCGGGTCGATTGCCGGGCCGGGGCCCGTTGCGGTGCGCATCGCCATGATCTCTTCGGCGTCGAGCTTCATCGGCGCCGCCGCGGCGCCGATTCCGACGGCGATTGCCGTGGTCGCAATCCGGCCGACGAACTGCCGCCTATTCTGCGCTTCCGATCTGTTCATACTGACCTCCACTCCGGGTATGGAAATAATGGAACTGCCGGCTGAAAGACGCAGCCCTGCCGAATGACGCAACCCGGCCATAGAAAAAGGCCCGCGCTCGCGGACCCGAAAAACGGAGAGAGAGGGATTCGAACCCTCGATACAGG
>JBKJKB010000087.1:0-4779 GCA_046597675.1 Gemmatimonadaceae bacterium | reverse complement strand
GTCGGAATCACTGCGGGTACGGCTCGGCAAGAAAAAGCTCAGGCTGCCACGGAACGGGTGAGGGCGTAGGCTAAAGCTGGTAACTTGCGACACGATGGACACCGCGATTCCCTCCCCCTCGAACTCCCAACGCTCCGCGATCGAAGCGGAATGCGGGCCCATGCTCGTGCTCGCCGGCCCAGGCGCCGGCAAGACGTTCTGCCTGATCGCGCGAATTCGCTACTTGATCGAGGGTCTCGGAATCGATCCGGCGCGAATCTGCGCGTTCACGTTCACCAACAAAGCGGCGGGCGAGATCGCGTCGCGGCTCGAGCGGCAGCTCGGCGAGCGCGCCGAACAGATCAAGCGCGGCACGATCCACTCTTTCTGCGCGGAGCTGCTGCGCGAGCTCGGCTCGCACATCGACCTCGAGCCCGGCTTCGGCATCGTGGACGAGGAATACCAGCGGTCGGTGCTTCGGCGTCTCGAGGGCCACCGGCCCTGGCACCGCAGCGTACTCACGCGCTTCTCCGCCCACCGATTCCGCGGCGACGAGCTGCGGCGCAACGATCAGGAGCTGTACGACAAGTACCGCCGTTTCCTCGAGCAGCGGAACCTGCTCGACTTCGACATGCTGGTCCTCAAGACCGCGGAGCTATTGCGTAACGAGGAGGCCGCGCGGCAGATCCGGTCACGCTGGGACTGCGTGCTCGTGGACGAGTTCCAGGATCTAAACAGGATTCAATATGGAATCATCCGGGAGCTCGCGCGCGATCACCGCAACGTGTTCGCCGTCGGCGACGACGAGCAGTCCATCTACTCCTGGGCAGGCGCCGATCCCGAAGTGTTCGTGCTGTTCCAGAATGATTTCGGCGCGGCGCGAGCCGAGCTTGGCGAGAACCGCCGCTGCCCGCGCGAAGTCGTCACGCTCGCGCGCCGGCTGGTCACGATCAACACGCCGATCTTCCGCGACCGCGTGCACGCTGAAGGCGCGGATCGGGAATCCCCCTTCCCCGTCGTCGCGCGGTCGTTTCCGGATGAGGACGCCGAGATCGCGTGGGTGCTGGATGACGTGCGCCGGGACCGCGACGAGCACTCGCTTGCGTGGGACGAGTTTGCTCTGCTGTATCGCACTAACGAGATGGGTAGTGCGGCCGAAGCGGCGTTCCTGTCGGCTGGCATTCCCTGCCGTCTCGCGCAGGGCCGCGCGCTCGCCGAGGATCCCGTCGCGGGATACGTCATCGCCGCGTTGCGCGTCATCGCGCAGCCCGCTGACGAGATCCACCAGGAGAACTTCCTGCAGGTCGTGTTGCCCAAGGCCCTGTTCGACGACGTGCGCGCGAACGCGGACGAGACGGGGCAGGAGCTGGTGGACAAGCTCGCCGAGCTCTCGCGCGCGATGCCGCGCGATCACGGCGACGCCAAGAAGCTCTGGCGCGCGCTGTACGCGCTGAAGAACCTCGCCGCGCTCGGCGCCAAGCACACCGAGCTGGCCACGCTCGTGGACGAACTGTTGTCGCACCGCGTCGGTGAATACCGCACGGTGCTGGAGGAGCATCACGACGAGCTGTCCGACCCCGCCGAAGACGTGGACGTGGTGCGGCTCGCGGGTCGGCTGTCTGACGCGCTCGCGACCGGACGGCCCGTCTGGCTCGCGCCCATGGGAGGCGCAGAGATCGCGCTCAAGGGGATGCTGCTCGCCGTCGGACTGGTGGACGTGCACTTTGGCGGCTCGCCACCGCCGGAAGCGGAGGTCGTCACCGCTGGCGCCGTGCCCGGGCTTGGCATCGCGCTGGGGACTTTCAAGGCGGTGCAGCTCATTCGCACGAGCGGATTCAGCAACAAGTTCAGAGACTTTACCGCGATCGATCTTGAGACGACCGACAAGGACATCGACACCGCGGAGATAGTCGAGCTCGCTGCCGTGCGGGTCCGCGACGGGAAGATCGTGGCCGAGCTGCCGTCGATGGTGAGGCCACGCGTGCCAATTACCGCCGGTGCGAGGCGGGCGCACGGGATCAGCGATGAAGACGTCGCGAACGCGCCCTACTTCGAGGACGTGTGGCCCGGGTTCCGCGAATTCTGCGGCAGTGACGTTCTCGTCGCCCACAACGGATACAGGTTCGATTTCCCCGTGCTGCGGCGCATGACCGCGAGCCTGGGCGCTCCGCAGCTTTGCACGTACGACACACTGCCGCTGGCACGCGAGCTCCATCAGGGGAGCGCGAAGCTGGCCGACGTCGCTGGCCGGTACGGGATCGACCCGGGCCAGTCACACAGGGCTCTCGACGACACGCGCACACTCGCGCACGTCTTTCTCGCGCTCGGCGAAGGCAAAGTCGCGCGCGCGCGAAAGACCGCGCTCGTCAATCTGCTCGACCAGCTCGGCATCGCGCTCGCGCTCGCGGACCAGGAAGCGCTGGGGTCCGAGGCCAAGCTGCTGCGGCGGCTTACACCGTTTTACTCATTGAGCCGGCGCAGCGACTGCCTCGAGCTGTACCGCGGGGAGCGGGAGCTGGCAGGCGACGACCGGCTTCCGCCTGT
This sequence comes from Gemmatimonadaceae bacterium, assembly GCA_046597675.1. GTDB lineage: Bacteria > Gemmatimonadota > Gemmatimonadetes > Gemmatimonadales > Gemmatimonadaceae > JACDCY01. The sequence continues at coordinate 2,256 of JBKJKB010000087.1, read as the reverse complement.
GGAAGATGTGATCGAGCTGCTCGGCGGCGAGAGCCGGATGGCAAAGGTCCAGGCGGACAAGAGCGCGGAGGACCGATATCCCGCTGCGATGAACCGGCTGAGACCTCTCATCGAGCAGTTTGCCGACCTGCCGCTGCGCGAGCAGATCTCGAGCTTTCTCGAGCGCGTCGTTCTGTCGAGCCGCGACGTCGAGCTGAGCAGTGGAAGGGTGAACCTGCTGACATTACACTCGACCAAAGGCCTCGAGTTCTCGCGGATTTACATCTTGGGCGTCGAGGACGCGCAGCTTCCCGGCGGCCTCCGCAGGAACCCCGGCCCAAGCAAGCGCGAGATCGAGGAATCCCGCAGACTGCTGTACGTGGGAATGACGCGCACCAAAGACAGGCTGGTGCTCACGCGCGTGGACGTCCGCCGCGGAGTGCCAACCGGCGGCAGACGTTTCCTCGACGAGATGCAGGTGATACCGCGGGACGCGATCTAAATCGCTTGACTGGCTGAACAACCCGGGGCATATTTAGACCGTTAGCTAAGTATGTAAGTACGCTGCCTATTTCCCGGACCAATGAACGACGTCTTCCGCGCACTGGCCGATCCCACCCGCCGCCAGATCCTGGAGCTGTTGCGCCGGGGGCCGCGCACGTCGGGCGAGATCGCCGAAGAGTTCCCCACCAGCTGGGCCACGGTGTCGCGACACCTGAGCATTCTGCGCGACGCCGACCTGATACTGGCGGAGCGCGACGGACAACACATCGTGTACGAGCTCAACACCACCGTATTCCACGAAGTCGTAGAACATCTCGTCAAGTGGCTTCGGCCCGGGAAATGACTCATGCGTAAATGGATCCCGCTTCTCGTAATCGTCGTGGCGTTCATTGCTTCGGCGGCTGTGTACCAGAATCTTCCGGAGCGGATGCCGACGCACTGGAACATGTCCGGGGAGGTGGACGGCTGGACCCGCCTTCCCTGGGGTGCGTTTGTGGTTCCACTCATGCTCCTCGTGGGACTGGCGATGTTTCATCTGCTCCCGAAGATCGATCCCCGGGGCGCCAACTACGCCAAGTTCAAGGGCTCCTACGAGATTCTGATCATCACGATCATGGTGTTCATGCTCGGCGTCCACCTGGTCGTACTGGCCGCCGCGCTCGGCAGAGACGTTTCCATGGCGCGCATCATGCCGGCAGGGATCGCGGTGCTTTTGATCGTCCTTGGAAACCTCCTGCCCCGCACTCGATCGAACTGGTTCGTGGGAATACGGACGCCGTGGACACTGTCGAGCGACAGGGTATGGGAACGCACGCACCGGTTCGGCGGACGGCTGTTTGTCGCGGCAGGCACTGTCGTGCTCCTGGCGGCGCTCTTTCTTCCCTCGCTCGCGCACGCGATCATGATCGGCAGCGCCGTCTGCATCTCCATCGCAGTGCTCGCGTATTCGTACATCATCTGGCGACGGGATCCTGAAGCCCGGAAAAACACCGCGGGGCCGAGCGTGCGAGGTCGATAAGCTGTAACTTCCGGCGTGCCGCAGATCGCGACACTCACCCGGGAGCTGCCCGTGACAACGCTGATCCTGATCCTTGTCGTCGCCGCACTGCTGGTGTTCGGCGTCATCGCCCTGTACAACAAGCTGGTAGGCCTGCGTGTCCGGGCACAGAACGCATGGTCGGACATCGATGTGCAGCTCAAGCGCCGGGCCGACCTCGTGCCCAACCTCGTGACGACCGTGAAGGGCTACGCTTCACACGAGCGCGAGACGCTCGATGCCGTGACTCAGGCCCGGACGCGCGCCGTCGCCGCACAGAGCGCGGGACCCGCGGAGCGCGCAGTCGCTGAAGCGGGGCTCACATCGGCGCTGCGCGGACTCAGTGTTGCGGTCGAGGCGTACCCCGAGCTGCAGGCGTCGGGCGGGTTCCGGGATCTGCAGGCACAGCTCGCGACGATCGAGGACTCGGTGCAGGGCTCGCGGCGGTACTACAACGCGGTCGTGCGGGATCTCAACACCTCGATCATGACGTTCCCGTCGAACATGATGGCGGGGCCGATGGGATTTCAGCCGCTTCAGTTCTTTGAGGCCGAGGCGGAAGACAAGGTTCTACCCAAGGTCCAGTTCTAAGGGCGTTGCGTGCTGCGTGCTGCGCACGAGTCGGCATCGGGGGATGGGTAGAGTGAGACGCGCTGTGGCTGTTTGGGGTTTGTGGTCTTTGGTCGCGCTACTTCTCGCGCCTTCCGCAGGCGCGCAGGAGCGGTCCATCAGGCTCA
>JBKJKB010000380.1:0-4330 GCA_046597675.1 Gemmatimonadaceae bacterium | reverse complement strand
CGACGATCCCCGCCGCGCCGCCCGATAGCTCGATGCGCACGGTGTCGAAGAAATCCTCGTGCGCCACCGTGTGCCCCAGCCGCTTCACTCCCGCCGCAAGCAGTGCCGCGAACCCGTGCACCCGCGTCGCGATGCGCGTCAGCCCCTCGGCGCCGTGATAAACGGCGTACATCCCCGCAACGACGGCAAGCAGCACCTGCGCAGTGCAGATGTTTGAGGTGGCCTTCTCACGCCGGATGTGCTGCTCGCGCGTCTGGAGCGCCATGCGCAGTGCGGGGTTTCCGTCCGCGTCCCGCGACACGCCGATGATCCGCCCCGGGATCTGCCGCTTGTACTCGTCGCGCGTGGCGAAGAACGCGGCGTGCGGACCGCCGTAACCGAGCGGCACGCCGAACCGCTGCGTGTTCCCGACTACTATGTCCGCGCCCCACTCTCCGGGCGGAGTCAGCAGCACGAGGCTCAGCAGGTCCGCGGCGACGGTCACCAATGCATTCGCGACGTGCGCGCGCTCGCATAACGCCTTGTAGTCGTGCACGGCGCCGTCGGTCGCCGGGTATTGCACCAGCACGCCAAAAACTTCCGGCCCGGGCTTGAACGTCCTGAAGTCGCCGACCTCCACCGTAATTCCCCGCGCGGCCGCGCGCGTCTGGATCACGTCGATGGTCTGCGGATGGCATTCAGACGAAATGAAGAACAGCTCCTTCCCCGGCTTACCCGCCACTCCGTAGCTCATGGCCATGGCTTCGGCAGCCGCCGTCGCTTCGTCCAGTAGCGACGCGTTGGCAATGTGCAGGCCGGTGAGATCGACCACCATCGTCTGAAAGTTCAGCAGCGATTCCAGCCGCCCCTGCCCTATCTCGGCCTGGTATGGGGTGTACGCCGTGTACCAGCCGGGATTCTCCAGAATGTTGCGCTGGATGACCGGCGGAGTGATGCAGTCGTGATAACCCAGTCCGAGATACGACCGGAATACGCGGTTCCTGGCAGCAAGCGTGCGCATGCCGGCCAGCGCCTCGTACTCACTCTGCGCGGCACCGATCGCGAGCGGTGCCTTCGCCCGGATATCACGCGGGATGACGGCGTCGATGAGATCGTCCAGCGACTCGTACCCGAGCACGCCGAGCATCTTGGCGACATCCGCTTCGCCGGGGCCGACATGGCGGCGAACGAAGCTGTCGGAAGCTGGAAGCGCACGTGTCCTGGTCTGCGTTGTCATTTCGGGCTCTTGGGCGGGACGGCTGGTGTGCCGCGTAATTTACCCGCTCATGCAGCCCCATAAAGCCGAGTGTTGAGCAGGACGGCGATGGCGACCACGGATCGGCCAGGTATCGCGGCCATTGCCTGGCGCGGACTCCTGACCGACCCGCTTCCGGGCGTGGACAACATGGCCTGCGATCTCGCGCTGATGGACCGTGCGCGGTCCTCGGGCGAGGCCGTCCTTCGCGTCTACTCCTGGAGCTCCCCCACCCTGTCGTTCGGCCGAAACCAGAAAACCGCCAGCTATGACCGGGACACGCTGGACAGTTCCGGAATCGCCGTCGTGCGCCGCCCGACCGGCGGCCGCGCGATCCTGCACCATCGGGAGATCACGTATAGCGTGACCGCGCCCGTGTCACCCGGCGAGTCGATCGCGGCGGAATACGCGTGGATCAACGCACTGCTCCTCCGCGCGCTACGAGCGATGGGAGTGGATGCGGAGATCGCGACGCGCAGCGGCCGGGCGCCGGCGCCCGACGCCAATCCATGTTTTGCCACCGCCACACCGGGCGAGATCACCGCCGGCGGGCGCAAGCTCGTCGGCAGCGCGCAATACCGGGAACACGGCGCGATGCTGCAACATGGATCGGTCCTGGTCTCAGACGATCAGTCCTCGCTCGCGGGCCTCGCCGGAGGCAGTCCTGCCGTACCGCCCGCGACTCTGGAGCGGGCGCTGGGACGGGCGCCGCATCCCGGCGAGCTGTACGACGCACTGTGCTCGGCGATGACGGAGCAAGGGATCGAGCGAAAGCCATTGCCGGCGGACGAATTGATACTCTCGATCGCGCGCCACGCGCCGGCCTTCGCGGATCCGCAATGGACATGGCGAAGGTGAAGCGCAATCTTCTGACGATGCGACCGACGACCAAACGCTCCATCGTGGGACTCTCCTCCTGGTTCCTCATGCTGGGCGCGTGCGAGAAAAGCGCGGACGCTAACGAGGCGGCGGGCGGTACGGTCGTCGTCGCCGTCGCGGCCGACGTGGACGCGCTGATCCCGACGCTGGTCTCGTCGGTACAGGGTCGCCAGGTCACGGACCTCATCTATGACCGGCTCGCCGATATCGGCGATTCGCTCAACACGACCGGCGACCACGGTTTTCGTCCGCGACTCGCGGAGAGCTGGACGTGGAGCCCGGACTCGCTCCGCATAACGTTCGCTCTGAACCCGCGCGCCAGGTGGCACGACGGCAGGCCGGTCACGGCGCGCGACGTCCGGTTCACGCACCAGCTCTTCCAGGATCCGGAAGTCGCCGCGCCACTCGCGTCGTTGCTGGCGAATATCGATTCGGTGAGCGCGCCCGACTCGCTGACGGCGATCTTCTGGTTCAAAAGCCGCTCGCCGCGCCAGTTCTTCGACGCCGTGTACAACATGCTCATCGTTCCCGAGCACCTGCTCGGCAGCGCGCCGCGCAGCCAGTTGCGCGGTACGCCGTTCGCGCGATCTCCGATCGGCAGCGGCCGCTTTCGCTTCGCGCGGTGGGAGCCGGCCGTCTCGCTCGAAGTGGTGGCCGACACCAGCAACTATGCGGGCCGCCCGAAGATCGACCGCGTGATCTGGACCGTGTCGCCGGACTTCACCGCGGCGTCCACGAAGCTGCTTGCCGGAGAAGCCGACGCATTCGACGCGGTGCGGCCCGAGATGATCGCCGAGATACAGAAGAATCCCGCACTCCGTCTCATCACTTATCCCGGCCTCGACTACGGCTTCCTGCAGTTCAACCTGCGCGATCCCCGTCGCCGAACCATACCGCACCCGCTATTCGGTGATCGGGAGACTCGCGTCGCCATTTCGATGGCGCTCGATCGCGCCTCGCTCGTGCGGAATGTGTTCGATACGCTTGCCCTGGTCGCCATCGGGCCCACGGTGCGCGGTTACGCCGGAGCGGATCCGACCCTCCCACAGATCGGGTACGACACCGCGGCCGCCGGCCGGCTGCTCGACTCGCTGGGATGGAACCGCGGGCCGAACGGCGTGAGAGCGCGCGCGGGAAGGCCGCTCGCATTCACCCTCGTCACGCCCACGTCGAGCCGGAACAGAAGCCGGATGGCCGTGCTCATCCAGGAACAGCTTCGCAGGATGGGCATCGCTGTGGAGATCGAGTCGCTGGACAACGCCGCCTTCATGACGCGCATGAAAGACCGTTCGTTCGACGCCGCCCTTGGCGGGTGGCGCCTCGATCCCGCGCCGGGAATCAGGCAGACGTGGGGAACCGCGGGCTCCAGGGCAGCCGGTGGAACCAACTTTGGATCGTATGAGAGTGCGGAGTTCGATCTGCACGTGGACAGCGCGCTCATGGTCATGGATCCGGCGAAGGCGCACGCGCACATGCGACGCGCATACGAGGTGATCATCCGCGATGCGCCGGCGGTGTGGCTGTACGAGCCGCTGTCCACGCTCGCGCTGCACCGCCGCATCAGGCCGGCCACGCTCCGGCGCGACGCGTGGTGGGCGCACCTCGCCGACTGGACGATAGACCCCGACGCACGGCTGCCGCGCGACAACATCGGGCCGCCACCATCGCGGTAACGTGATCGCGTTCCTGCTGCGCCGCGCTGCTCACACGCTCGTGGTAGTCGCCGCAGTCGCAACGCTCGTATTCGTCCTGATTCACGCGGCCCCCGGCGACCCCTTCGCCGGCTCGCTCGACAACCCAAACGTCACTGAAGACGTCCGCGCGCGGTGGCGCGCATCGTACGGCCTCGATCAGCCGCTCCCGGTGCAATACGGCCGGTATCTCGCGCAGCTGTCCAGAGGTGACCTGGGATGGTCCTTCTCCCGGCAGCAGCCAGTCAGCGCGGTGATACGCGATTCTCTCCCGCGAACGCTGCTGCTCGTGGGTCTCGCGCTCGCGTTCGCCTTCGCGGGCGGCGTGGCGCTCGCGCTCGCGCAGACACGCAGGCGCGGAAGGCTGTTCGATCGCGTATCCGGCGCGCTGTCGCTGGTCCTGCTCTCGATTCCCGATTTCTGGCTGGGACTCCTGCTGCTCCTCATGTTCAGCTACTGGCTTCCCGTGTTCCCGGCCGGCGGCATGACCGACGCCGTCGAGTTTCCGTATCTCGGAGTGGGCGGG
>JBKJKB010000255.1:0-3079 GCA_046597675.1 Gemmatimonadaceae bacterium | reverse complement strand
GGGGAGCTACGCTTCGCTAAGACGCTCCCCTGGACCCGCACCCCTCGTTACGTCCATCGTGCATCTATCCTAACCGCAAGCGAGTGCGGTTAGCGTCTCGCGGCTCTCCCCTTCTTTCCGGCGCTCTTCTTCGCGCCGCCCCGGCCCGCCGAGGTTTTCTTGCCACGTGAGCCCGACGCTGCGCCCCTTGACTTGGCACCGCGACTGCCGCCAGCGGCCTTCGAGCCACCGCGCGCCGAAGTCTTCCTGGCGCTCGTCGAGCCCGACTTCTTCGCGGTCTTCATAGCCGGCTTCCTGGCGGCCGGCTTCTTGGCAACAGGCTTCTTGGCAACAGGCTTCTTGGCAACAGGCTTCTTGGCAACAGGCTTCTTCGCGGCGGCCGGCTTCGTGGCAGTGCGGCCACTTCCGGACTTCGACGTGACCGACGCCTTCGGGGACGAGCCAACGCTGGCCGGTCGCGACGTCTTGCCGGCTCCGCCGTTGTCTGCACGCGAAGCCGTGTCCCCGCTGGAGCTTGTCCGTCCGCTCGAGCTGCCACCGGTTACCGGCGCCATGCCCGTGGCGGCGCCCGTGTTCTGGGCCGCGCCCGTGTTCTGGGCCGCGCCCGGCGTCGACGGCGTGCCGGTAAGGCCCGTCAAGTCGCCCGTCTCGAAGATGCTCGGCTCGATGGGCGCGGCCGGCTTGACGCTCTTCGGCCTGCCGCGGCGTCGCGGAGCCGTCACGGCGAAGAGATCGGCCTCTTCGTCGTCGTCGTCCGTCACTTCCGGAGTAACGCCCGGCTCCTCATCATCGTCGTCGTGGTCTTCGGCGCTGTCCCAGAGACTTTCGGTGTGGTCTTTGTTGAGCGCCCAGCCACCACCTTCCTCGTCCTCATCGTCGTCATACGACGCGCGTCCGCCGCCGCCGTAGCTGGGCACGTCCTCGCTGTCTTCGTCTCGATCGGCGAAGCTGAAACCCCGCTCGAGTCCATCTCTCCCCGGCATGACGCCTCCTTATCGGTAAAGCTGCTGGACCACCCTCAGAAGCGATGGAGCGAGCTATAGCCGTCTGCACGACCTGTGCCCCCTCCCGCAATGAACACGTCGATCAATTTCCTGCTCCGACTTCCGAATACAACACGCGTGTCGTGGCGTCAAGCGGTACCGCTATTCCGCGAACTCCACGACCACGTGATCCCGAATGATTCCGGCCTCGTGTCCACGGTCCAGAAGAACCTGGACCGCTTCCCTGCCGGTCGCACCATAATCGAGTGTCCACTGGTTCACATACATTCCCACGAACTCGTCGGCCGTGCCGCGGTCCAATCCGCGGGCGTACTGCATCGCATGGTCCAGCGCTCCGGCCCTGTGATCGAGCGCATACGCCACACTCTCCCGGAGGTGGCGCGAGACGGTCCGGATAAGATCCTTGCCCAGGTCCTTGCGGACCACGTTCCCGCCCAGCGGCAGAGGCAGCCCTGTCTCCCGGAACCACCATTCGCCCATGTCGGCGATCAGCTTGAGCCCGCGAGTGCCGTACGTCAATTGCCCCTCGTGGATGATCATCGCGGCGTCCACGTCACCGGCAAGCACCGCGTCCTCGACCCGGTCAAACGCCATGTGTACGGTCTGTACATCAGGTTGGTACAAGCGCAGCGCCAATGTGGCGGTGGTCAGGGGTCCCGGCGTCGCGACCCTCTTCCCGCGCAGCTCCTCGGCGCTGAAGACACGCTTGCCCACGAGGCGCGGGCCGTACTGATCCCCCATCGAGCAGCCGTGCGGCAGCAGGGCGTACCGGTCCGCGATGTACGCATACGCATGTATCGAGACCGCGGTGACCTCGAGCTCGGCGCGCATGGCGCGCTGGTTGAGCGTCTCGATGTCCTGCAGCTCGTGCACGTACTCGATCCCACCGGTGTCGATCAGTCCCTGGGCCAGCGCGTAAAACATGAACGCGTCGTCCGAGTCAGGACTGTGCGCGACGCGAATCGTCGTGTGCGAGGAAGTTGCGGGCTCTACTCCAGCTGGCGTCATCGTGAGCCCCTCCGGGCCTGTGCGAGAGCGCTCATTATATCCGCTTCATGGCGTTGGTATTCGGGTAGCGCGCGGGCAAGCTCCGCACGCTCCACGGAGAGCAGCCGTGATTCGGCCTGCCGGAGCGCCGGACCGTCCCGCTCGAGCATGGCGACCCGTGCTGCGAGGACCAGGCCGAGCAGGTGGGAAGGCTGCTCGCGTAAAATCGAATCCGCCTGCGCGCGTGCCAGTGGCAGCGCACCCGAGACTTCGGCGACGCGTCCCATGTCGTAGCGCTGATCGGCGTTGAGCTGGCCGATCATCTGATACGCGCTGATCGCCATCGGCGCGAAAAACCGGACGCTGTCAGTCTTTCCCTCGGTGCTCAGCTGCATCACTCGATTGAAGAGACGATCGGCTCTTTCTTCCGCCGAGAGTTGCGTGATGTCCGTCGAAGCGCGGACCGGCGTCTGCGCTGGATCGAACTCGAGTCCGGCCTGGGGCAGCGCATTCTGCGGCGCGTCAGGGGTGCCGCTGCGCTGGCGGTTGAACCCTCTGCCGGCGAGCAGCGCGATGAGGGCAACGAAAGCCACCGCAGTGACCGCCCAAGGCAGGATCGCCGTGGTTGGCCGCGGCGGGGCTACGCCAACCGCCGCGCCGGCGCCCGTTGGCGCGCCGCATTTGTGGCAGAACTTCGCGCCCGCCGCGATATCCGCGGCGCACGAGGCGCAGCGCGATGGCGCCAGTGACGCGCCACAGCATGCGCAAAAAAGCCAGCCGCCGGCTGGTGTGCCGCCGGCTGGCGTGCCGCACTGCGAGCAGGTTATCGGTGAATCAGTTTTGAGGGGCATCCCCCAAAATATCGCCGCGCTACTGCGAGTGCTTCCCGAACGGCCTGGAAATGTTCTCGACCATCTCCTCCGCCTTCTTATCGCTCCTGGCCTTCACGCAGCGCCGTCTGCCTTCAGACCGGGAAGAGCATCTCCCGGTACTTCGGCAGCGGCCAGTACTCGTCTCCGACCGTCAGCTCCAACTCATCACTCACCTCTCGGACGGCCGCGATGCACCGCGCGCCCTCGGAGGTCAGA
>JBKJKB010000205.1:0-4220 GCA_046597675.1 Gemmatimonadaceae bacterium | reverse complement strand
CGCAGGGTGAGCGGCGCAGCTTCACGTTCGACGATGAAGGCGTCTACGTGATCTTCTGCCACGTGCACCCGGAGATGGTGGCCTATGTCGTCGTGGTACCGTCGCCGTATCGGACCGTCACGGACGACGAGGGCCGGTTCACGCTTGATGGCGTGGCCCCTGGTACCTATCACCTCCGCACCTGGCATCGGCGACTGCGGACGCAGGATCATGAAATCTCGGTTGCCGACAACGGCGCCGTGCGCGTCGACCTGACACTGGAGTACGGCGTACCGGTGGAACCAAGGGCAGTGCAGCGCCGCCCTCGGTGACCCGCGCGCCTGGCCGGCGCGAGTCTATGGTGTCGCTAGTGTCGCCACCGCGTAGACCGATCTGACAGCTCCGCCGTGGGGGAGCCTGTGTCGCGGTTCGGAAGGGAAGTACGAGTTCGCGTGCCGATGCAGTTGCCCAACGAGATGCCGATGCCGCTGGCGCCGGTGCCTCGCTACGATCTGGCCCACTGGATGGGGCGGTGGATCGGCTATGCGGAATCCAGCCGCAACTGCAACTTCCGCTGCAGCTTCTGCACGCTCACCGCGGACGCGCTGCCATGGCGGGTCTGGCTTGGACTCGTCAACTGGAGGCCGGTATCGTGGGCGACGCTCGTCCTCGGCCACAGCGCCAGCTTCAGCCCGGATTGTAAATCGAAGAACGCGACCGCTCCGTGGTCGAACTCCGTCCCGACGATGCCCTTGGTGAGGAGGCCGAGCCCGTCCCGGTAGAACCGGACCGCTCTCTCAAGATCGTCGACGCCCAGAGCGACCAGCGTTATTCGCGGCTCCATGAGGGAGACAGTGGCGGAACCGTCAATCGGCCGCAAGCTCCCCGGAGTACGTGACGGGATCCTGCCGGAAGAAACGCCGCAGCTCGGCATACAATGCCGGATGGGTACTTCGCAGCGCTCGCGGTCGCTCGAAGAACGCCTCCGTACAGACGGCGAAGAACTCGGCCGGGTTTGTCGCGCCGTACCCGTCGAGAAGCGTCGGCATTTCCGCGTCGTGCGCGTTGCGGAGTGCCTCGAACTCAACGCTCATGATGCGTGCCCAGGCTACATACTCGCCGTGCGTATCGAGCGCAGGCGTGCCATCGATCTCCCGGTTCTCGAAATCGAGCTGATGCGCGAACTCGTGCAGAATCAGGTTCTCCCCGCTGCCGGGGTCGGCGGCTCCATGCCGGGCGGAGTCCCACGCCAGCACCAGCGCGCTCATCCCCCGGGCCGTATGACCGAGCCTGTCCTCGGCGCCCTCCTGCCAGATGCCTCCGCCCACGTGATGCTCCTCTCGCGCGGTATAGCCTGAGGGGTACACGAGTATCGAGATCAGCTCCGGGTAGTAGTCTGTCTCGCGGTGCAGCAGGAGGACGCAGGCCTGGGCCGCGATGGTGACCCGGATTTCTTCAGTCAGCTCCAGTCCGCCGCATCCCTCGAAGTGCTTCTCGGCCAGAAAGACGTGGACGTGTCCGAGCAGCTCGGCCCGATCCCCGGGAGACAGGCGGCGAAAGATGGAGAGGTTGCGCTGCAGGATCGCGCGCCACGCGTGCGGCACCGGCCTGGCACGAAGAAGATCCCGCCGGCGTCGCGTAAGGCCGAAAACCATTTCATGAAGCTAAGCGCAAGCTTGTCCCCGGCGGACGCCTGAAGAGGCGTGTCCGGTTGATGACGCCCCCCACGAAGTTGCCCGCCCCATTCCGCGGCATACCTTACCTCTCCGATGACCATGCGTGAAAAGCTGGAGCTCCTGGAAAAACGCCGCGCCGAGTCCGAGCAGGGCGGCGGGGAAGCACGCCTCAAGGCGCAACACGCCAAGGGCAAGCTGTCCGCGCGCGAGCGACTCGACTTGCTGCTCGATAGCGGCACGTTCGTGGAGCTGGACCGCTTCGTCACTCACCGGTCCACGGACTTCGGGCTCGACAAGCAGAAGATCTACGGCGACGGGGTGGTCACCGGCTACGGGCGGATCGACGGCCGGCTCGTGTACGTGTTCTCGCAGGACTTCACCGTTTTCGGCGGGTCGCTCTCGGAATCGTTCGCCGAGAAAATCTGCAAGATCATGGACCTCGCCATGCGCAACGGCGCGCCGGTCATAGGCCTGAACGACTCCGGCGGCGCACGCATTCAGGAAGGGGTCGTGTCGCTTGGCGGGTACGCCGAGATATTCCTGCGCAACACGCTGGCGTCGGGCGTAGTGCCGCAGATCTCCGCCATACTTGGTCCGTGCGCCGGCGGCGCTGTGTACTCCCCGGCGATCACCGACTTCACGTTCATGGTGCGTGGCACGTCGTACATGTTCGTAACGGGCCCGAACGTCGTTAAGACGGTGACCCACGAAGACGTCACGATGGAGCGGCTCGGCGGCGCGGATACCCACGCCGCCACTTCCGGCGTCGCGCACTGCGCGTTCGACTCCGAGCCGTCGTGCATTCAGGCCATCCGCGACGTGCTCCGTTTCATTCCGTCGAACAACGTGTCCGATCCTCCGCGTGGTCCGGCCAATGACCCGCGCGACCGCCGGGACGAAGCGCTGCTCGACATCGTGCCGGACAACCCGAACAAGCCGTACGACATGCACGAGGTGCTGCGGCGGGTGGTGGATGGCGGCGAGTTCTTCGAGATCCAACCGGATTACGCGGGGAACATTATCTGCGGATTCGCGCACCTCGGCAGCTACAGCGTCGGCATCGTGGCCAACCAGCCGGCCGTGCTCGCGGGCGTGCTCGACATCAACGCTTCGATCAAGGCGGCGCGCTTCATCCGCTTCTGCGACGCGTTCAACATTCCGGTCGTGACGTTCGAGGACGTGCCGGGATTCCTGCCCGGCATCGCGCAAGAGCACGGCGGAATCATCAAGCATGGCGCCAAGCTGCTGTATGCGTACTGCGAGGCGACCGTCCCCAAGCTCACGGTCATTACGCGCAAGGCGTACGGCGGAGCGTACGACGTCATGAGCTCAAAGCACATTCGCGGCGACTACAACGTCGCGTGGCCGACCGCCGAGATAGCGGTGATGGGACCGAAGGGCGCCGTCGAGATACTGTTCCGGAAGGAGATCTCCGAGAGCAAGGATCCGGACAAGGCAACAGATGCCAAGATCGAGGAGTACCGCGACAAGTTCGCGCACCCGTACATCGCCGCCGGCCGCGGATACCTGGACGACATAATCGATCCGCGCGAGACGCGACCGCGGTTGATCGACGCGCTGGAGTCGCTCGAGAACAAGCGCGATAAGAATCCGCCGAAGAAGCACGGGAATATTCCGCTGTGATACAGCGCTGCTGGTTGTTGGCTTTTGCCTTTTTGCTGGCGCCGGCGACAGGCTTCGCGGCGCCGGACTCCACCGCGGCCGAGAGCGCCAGAGGTATCGACAGCTCGCCGGCCCCACCGTCGACGATGGGGCCGTGGTGGATCGGTGCGTGGGGCGGCGCAGCGTTCAACTCGGAGTTCGACACCAGGCTGGGTCATCGCCGCCGGGACTTTTACATGGCAGGGATCCGCCTGGGTCGGCAGCTCTCCGCCTCCCCCCGATTAGCGATCGACTACTTCATTGATATCGTTCCTTTCCTGCGATCCACGAACAACCCGGTCGAGTACCGCGAGACCACGTGCCAGCCGCTGACAATCTGCATGGTCGAGCTGATCATGACGGACGCGACTGTACACGGATACGGCGTCACTCCCATCGGGCTTCAGTTGCGCACGTTTCCGCAGAATCGCGTTCAGCTCGTGTTCGGCTTGAATCTCGGAGTCGCGTGGTACGAGAAGCCGGTCCCGGATCCGGACGAGAAGCAGCTCAACTTCATGGGTGACCTGACGGCTGGCGTCCAGGTACGCGTTGGTCGCTCCGACGCGTTGCTGGCAGGAGTCCGTCAGAACCATACCTCCAACGCGAACACGGGCGCCGCGAACCCTGGTCTGGATTCGCGCGTGCTGTACGTCGGCATGACGCGGTCGCTCGGCTGGCGATCGCAGCCCTAGCGCGTGTTTGACAAGGTGCTCGTCGCGAATCGCGGCGAGATCGCGCTCAGGATCGTGCGGGCGTGCCGAGAGCTGGGCGTCGCGTCGGTCGCGGTTTACAGCGACGCGGACGCGGGTGCACCACACGTTCGCGCCGCGGATGAAGCGGTGAACATCGGTCCCGCGCCGTCCGCCCGGAGCTACCTGCTTGGCGACAAAATCATTTCCGTGG
>JBKJKB010000113.1:0-3748 GCA_046597675.1 Gemmatimonadaceae bacterium | reverse complement strand
AGCGGCGCGCCAGGCACGCGAGGATCTCGAGCGCCGCATCGCCGATACCAAGGCGACGCAGAGCACGGGGGCGAGGAGCGGATCGGTCAACCAGCCGTAGTAACGGAGCACGTCCCCGTGCCGCGGAGGAAGCGCCCTTTCTTTCTTCGCCTGGGGTGGATGCTCCGCGATTACGCCAGGCGCGTCTGGGACAACAGCGCCGAAGACAACATTTTCTTTCTCGCGGGCGGCATCGCTTTCAACCTGCTGCTCGCGATCGTCCCGTTCTTTCTGCTGCTGGCCGGCGGACTCAGCTACTTCCTGGACCATTCCCCCGAGCTGCGCGCGCGCGAGATCGCGACGCTCGTCGGCACGATGCTCCCTGCGGAATCGACCAACGCCGGCGAGCCGATCGTCCGGCTGCTCATGCAGATACTCGAGAGCCGGGGTACGGTCCAGCTCGTGAGCGCTATCGGCTTCGTGTGGTTCTCGACGCGGCTGTTCGGATCGGTGCGCAGCGTGCTCGCTTCGATCTTCGACATCGAGCACGAGCGCGGGATCATCGCCGGCAAGATCTTCGACATCAAGGTGACCATCGTCGCGACGATCCTGCTCGTGGGTTACACCGTGCTGAGCGCGTATCTCGCGCTCGCCACCACCCAGGGTTCGACCCTGCTGGTGGAGCTGGGCCTGCGCAGCGACGTGATGGGCAGCGTCGAGTACACGATCGGGCGGATCATCGCCTTCACGTCCATCACCATTCTGTTTTTCTCGCTGTACAAGTTTCTTCCCAAGCGCCGGATCAGATGGCAGATGGCGCTGCTGGCCGCGCTGTTTGCCAGCGTGATGTTCGAGGTCGCCAAGAACGTATTCGGATACCTGATTGTGTCCTTCTCACCGCAGACGATGTACACGGGCACGGTGGCGGCCGCGGTGATAGTCGTGATCTGGGTGTATTACGGCGCGCTCATCTTCATTCTTGGAGGCGAGGTCGGGCAGGTATTCGAGCTGAGGCGCGTCCGGAAGCGGCAGAGAGAGGTATTCGAGGATTGAGCCACGCCCAAGTGGGGCCATGGGGAACGGCCTACTCCCAGGCTATCCGGGGGGAAGGTACAAAAGTTTCCTCGAATTGCCCTGTTTGGAACGATGCTTGCCATTAACTTCTATGAGAGCATACATCACACTCTGGGAGGATCTCCGTGCGCAAGGTGGTATTAGCAGCGGCCCTATTGGCGGTCGCGACGGTTGCTGGATGCAAGAAGACGGGCGAAGGCGAGTTCGAGGTCGAGCGGCCGGTAATCGGCACGGTGACGGATACGATCAACACGCCGTCCATCGGAATGGACACCGCTACGGTGACGGTTCCGACGGTTGGGACTGACACGCAGCAGATCCGCGTTCCGACCATCAATCCGTAGTCTGCCCAGCATCGATTAGGCTCAGGTTGAACGGAAAAAACCGCCGCTCCCACATCGGGGCGGCGTTTTTTTGCGTGCGGCCGAGGGTTATTAGACCCGGAAAAACTGGTATATTTCGGGTGGTGCTCCAGGTCCCGGAGGGCGTAGGCCCGCTAACTCCGTCAGGACCCCGAAGGTAGCAGCGGCATGCGGTGTTCGACGTTGCTCCGCAAGGCCTGGAGTACCACTACTGGGGGCATGGTGAAGATGGACGGTTGGGTCGGGCGCTCGCGTACCCCGATCCGGTTCATCGCCCGGCCCCCTTATTTTTCCGCCGCTCCGGAAACGCCGATGGCTCTCGCACTCGCTCGCAAGTACCGCCCGCGAAAGTTCGCGGAGGTCGCCGTCCAATCGCACGTGTCCAACACGCTGCGTGGAGCGATCGCGAGAGGGCGGGTCGCGCACGGCTACCTCCTCTGCGGTCCGCGCGGGGTCGGCAAGACCACGCTCGCCAGAGTGCTGGCGATGGCGCTCAACTGCGAGGCCCGCTCCGCTGACGGCGAGCCGTGCGGAGAATGTCTCTCCTGCACCAGGATCTGGAGCGGCTCGTCCAGCCTGGACGTAGTCGAGATAGACGCGGCATCCAACCGCGGCGTGGACGACGCGCGCGAGCTGCGCGAGCGCGCGATGTACGCGCCCAGCGGCGACGACAGCTACAAGGTTTACATCGTCGACGAAGCGCACATGCTTACGCGGGAAGCGTGGAACGCGCTGCTCAAGATTCTCGAGGAGCCGCCACCGCGCGTCGTGTTCGTCTTCGCCACGACGGAGCCGCAGAAGATCGCGCAGGCCGCGGCGCCGGTCCTGAGCCGGCTGCAGCGGTTCGATCTGAAGCGCATCGGCCAGGGCGAGATATCCGAGCGCCTCCGCCACGTGCTCGCGAGCGAAGGGATCGAAGGCAGCCCCGAAGCGATCGCGATGATCGCGCGCGCCGCGGACGGCTCGATGCGCGACGCGCTCAGCTTCGCCGACCAGGTCGTCGCCGTCAGCGATTCGGGGATCACCGCTGATTCCGTCCGCGAAGCGCTCGGTCTGGTTGCCGAAGACGAGTACATCGCAGTGCTCGACCTCATCGCCGAGAAGCGCGCCGCGGACGTCTTCCCGACGGTGCAGCGCCTGGCTGACGCGGGGATCGACTTTGGGGTTTTCCTGTCCGGGCTCGCCGACGTGCTGCGCGCGCAGCTCGCCGTCGCGCTGGGCGGAGAGGCGCCCGGTGTCGCTGCTCGCACGAGGGAAGCACTCGCCAGGCACACGAGCACGTTCGCGCCAGGCGATCTCCTCCGGATGCTCGGCGCGCTCAGTGAGATGGAGCCGCGATTCAGAAAGAGCGGGCAGCAGCAGCTGCTCGTAGAGATGCTGCTGGTGAGATTCGCTCTCATTGATCGCTCGGTGCGGATCGAGGAGCTGCTCGATGAGCTGCGCGGCGGTGGCGCGCCGCAATCACCGCAGCGTGGACCGGCACCCAGGACGAGCGCCCCGAAGGCGGCGCCTCCTCCGCAGCCCGCGCCCGTCAAAGCTGCCGCGCCCGCAGCGCCCGCTGTGCCCGCCATGCACAGGGAGCGAAGCGCGGCGATCAATCCCGCTGTGGAAGCGGGGTTTCTCGAAGCGGGGAAGGGACGCATGACCAACGAATCCGTAACACAGCAGCGGCTTGCCTCGCTGCGACAGAAGGATCCCATCCTCGGCGCGACGATCGACGCGCTCGACCTCGAGCTGATCGATTGATTTACTACCCGGTCGCGCGACGTGCGTGTTCCGCGTGTTGCCGGTAGATTAAGCCGCAATCAACCAAGGTCGGAAATGGCGGATTTTATGAAGATCATGCAGCAGGCCCAGCAGATGCAGGGCAAGCTGCAGCAGATACAGGAAGAGCTGGCCTTGCGGACCGTTTCCGCGAGTTCCGGCGGAGGCATGGTCACAGTCGATGCCGACGGCAAAGGGCAGGTCACGCGTATCAAGATCGATCCGTCCATCGTCGACCCGAAGGAAGTCGAGATGCTCGAGGACCTGATCACCGTTGCGGTCACCGAGGCGCAGAAAAAAGCCGCCGAGATGGCCAAGGAAGAAATGGGCAAGCTCGCCGGCGGGCTCAACCTCCCGTTCAGCTTCCCCGGCTGATGTCGGTGATCGACGACCTCACGTCAGAGCTTTCCAAGCTGCCGGGCATAGGTCGGAAGACAGCGCAGCGCCTCACGTACCACCTGCTCAAGCAGCCGCCCGATCAGAGTCGCAAGCTGGCGAACGCGCTCACGACGCTGGCGGACAAGGTCCGCCGCTGTGACCGGTGCTTCAATCTCACCGAGGACGTGATC
>JBKJKB010000058.1:0-2888 GCA_046597675.1 Gemmatimonadaceae bacterium | reverse complement strand
GCGGGGACGATGCGCGGTCCCGATCCAATCGTACTCAGAGTCCCGCGGGCGGGCGGCGTCGCCCGCGGATACGTGTATCCGGCGCTCGATTCTGTCGTGTGGCGGGGTCCATCCGAGGGCAAGATCGACCGCGCCTTGGCATTCGACCCCGAAGCCGGACTCCTGGCCTTCGTGACCGGCAGCGGGAACCCCGCGCGGCTCGACCTTCGTCTGGCGCGCGTCTCGGTCGCGTCACGCAGCAAGCTCACCTCGATCTCCTCGGCTAACGGGAACGCCATCTACGCGGTGGATGGCGAGCGGATTCGCAGGTTCACGCCGGCGGGAGATTGGGAGTTCACGCCCCCTGCCCCGCCCCGGGCAGTGATTCCGCAGCCGGATGGATCCCTGATCGTCACTGCGCGGGAGGGCGAGCGCACCACGCTCTGGAGAATGCGCGCGCCGGACCCTCGAATTCTGGATACGGCATGGCTGCCGGTGACAGGAAGTGCGGTGCGCAGCCAGCTCGGCGATCGTGTCTACTTCATGACCGATACGGCGCTCGTCGGTGTCGCGGGAAGGGATCTATCAGTCATTCAAAGCGTTCGCTTCCGCGCTCCCGTGATTGCGGTCGCCCCTACGCCGAGCGGCGACCGGGTGTACGTCGCAAGCCGTGGCGCGCACGAGCTCACCGTCGTCGACCGCTACACAGGCCGCACGAGCGCGACGATAGACCTGCCCGCCGCCGCTCGCGAACTGCGCATGGATCCGCTCGGCCGCTATCTGCTCGTCCGGCCGGTGTCCGGTGACTCGGCGTGGATGATCGCCGTGGGAACGAATCGGCTCATAGGTAGTGTGGCGACGGAATGGGCGACCGATCTGCCGGCGGTCGCGCCCGACGGCGCGGTCGCGACCCTTAGAGGCGCGGACGTCGAGATCATCGAGCCCGAATCGCTGCAAACAGTGCGAACGGTGTCCGGAGGCGGCAGGGATTTCTGGTATTTCACTTTCTGGAACGGCTTCCGCGCACGCGCAGCGGGTCTCGACAGGCCAGTGGAATTCACCCCGCCCGAAACCCTCGTCATCGATTCCGCCGCGGCCCCCGTCACAATCGATTCTTCCCCGGCGGTGCAGCGCACGGGACCCGTTCCGCCGGCGGCTCCGGCGCCTTCGTCAGCCGGCTTCACGGTTTCATTCGCGGCGCTGCTGTCTGAATCGGCGGCCGTCAACGCGGCCCGGGAGATATCCCTGCGCAGCTCTTCGGTGCGAGTCGTCGCCACGCAGACCGCCGGGACAAAGGTGTATCGGGTGATCGCCGGACCATTCGCCATTCGCGCCGAAGCCGATCGAATTGGACGCGAGTCCGGCCGGCCCTACTGGGTTTACGAAGGCGAGCCTTGAGCGCACTGCGCGGCCGGCGCTCCGGCCGGAGCTGGGAAGAAGCCGGAAGCGCGTTCGCCTCCGCGGTGGACGGCTTCCACGCGGTCGTGATCTGCGGAGAAACCGATGAAGTCGCCGCGGAAGTGGCTCTTGGAATCGCGCGCGTCGCATCCATGCGACGGAAAGTCACGATCGCGGACCTCAGCGGCGATGTAGCGCCTATCAAGGCGCTGCTCGAGGACTGGAATCTCGACGGGGTGACCGAAGCGATCCTCTACGGTGTCTCGTTCCCGCGTCTCGAGCGACCCGTGGCGGCGCTCAAGCGAATATCGATCGTGCCGAGCGGCGCCGACGACGTGCGGCAGGATGGCGTGTACGAGAGCACGCGGTGGCTGGCGCTCGCGCGGGAGTTCCGCAAACAGGGATCCCTGCTGCTGATCGTCGCTTCGGCTGCCGCGCCGGCACTGCGGAAGCTCGTCGAATACGTAGACGGAGCGATTGTCGTGGGAAGAGCACTGGCCGATCCCGCGCCCCAGTTCCTCGTTCTCAAGCGCATTCCATCTCCCGACAGCCCGCCCCTGCCCGCGCGAGCCCGGCCCACGCGCGAGATCCCTGTCATCCACGACGCCTCTCCGCTCCCGGTCGGGCTTCCACCCCGGGCTTACGCCGCCGCCGGCCTGGTGACTCTCGTGCTGATGCTCGCCCTCACCACGTTCATGATCACCCGGTCAGCGCCGGAGTCCGAGAATGCCGCGATCGTCCCCTCGGGATTGCCCCCGGCGCCGGCTCCCGCGGCGACCGACAGCGCGCTCGTGGCGAACCCGGCCGACTCGTCGGCTTCATCTCCATACGCGGTGCAGCTTCTCGCGGCAAACACCCTCGAAGGTGCTAACTTTGAGCTGCGCGAGAAGCTGAAATCGGTTCCGGCTGGAACGATTTCGCCGGTTCCGATCGGCGCCGATCGAATCACGTGGTATCAAGTCGTCGGGGGAGCTTATACGGACATCAGAAGCGCGGACTCGCTGCTCGCTGCCGTTCGCCGCTCGCGCACCGTTGGACCTGCGGTCGGATTCGTGGTGCGTGTGCCGTTCGCGCTTCTCGTAGACAGCGTGGCGATCAATGAGCCCGTTGCGACCAAGCTTCAGCGGTATTTGTCCAGGGGTCTGCCGGTGTACGCGCTGGTGCAGCCAGCTGGAAATTCGCTGCTTTACGCTGGGGCATTCGCGGCACCCGCGGACGCCGCGATTCTGCAGGACTCGCTGAGCTCGGCGGGAATTCGAACGCTGCTCGTATACCGGAAAGGGAGAACTCTTTAGTGCGGCTGACCAAGCTCGAGTTGCAGGGATTCAAGTCTTTCGCGGATCAGACCGAATTCAGCTTCGATGCTGGAGTCACCGCGATCGTTGGTCCCAACGGGTGCGGGAAGTCGAACGTATCCGATGCGGTGCGGTGGGTGCTCGGCGAGCAGAAGGCGCGCGCGCTTCGCGGGGCGAAGATGGAAGAGGTGATCTTCCAGGGATCGTCGGCGAGAC